>JAAEPL010000277.1 GCA_024232675.1 Planctomycetaceae bacterium | reverse complement strand
GGCGTTACAGCGTTTGGCCATCCCCAGCAAATTGATGGCACCGATTACCGAAGTCTTCATCGTCTTGATTGGGTTGTATTGATAGTGACCCGGTGCCGCGGGGCAGGCCAGGTTGTAAATCTGGTCCACCTCGAGAAAAAGAGGGTGCACGATGTCATGTCGAATCAGCTCAAAATTGGCATTTGCTAAGAGGTGCTCAACATTAGATTTTTGACTGGTAAAAAAATTATCCACGCAGATCACATCGTGACCATCTGCCACCAATCTCTCACAGAGATGAGACCCCAAAAAACCTGCGCCCCCCGTTACCAGTACTCGCTTACTTGTCGACATTCCGTACTTCCCCAATAAATTACCCTGACGGTTAAAACATGCCAGGCTCGAACTTGCTACAATAGGCGTGGGCTTGTCAAAGCTGAAATCCCATACGTGGCCTGAAGTATAAATCAAAAGTTCGGATCGCCGCAGTGGGTGCAATCGATTCTAGAAAAACGGGAGTTCCATTAAAATGAAGTCCATGCTGCCACGAGGATTCGTGCTTTTCCTTTTATCGCTTCTCGTTTACCTACCTTCACTGCAAGCCCAACCTGACGAGCAATGCAACGTTCTATTCTTGGCCGGTAGACCCAGCCACGGCTACGGGGCACATGAACATTACGCAGGTTGCCAGCTACTTGCCAAAAGCCTCGATGAAGCCATGGACAACGTAACGACCGAGGTAATCCGCACGAAATGGCCTAGCGAAGTCGAATTGGCCAATGCTGACGTGATTGTGATGTACAGCGATGGGGGAGGTGGCCATCCCGTTAATAAACATCTGGAACAAATTGACCGACTGGCGAAATCAGGAGTCGGCATCGTTTGCATTCATTACGCCGTGGAAGTCCCCAAAGGTAAATCAGGGGAGAAATTTCTTGACTGGATCGGCGGTTATTTTGAAACGGACTGGTCAGTGAACCCGCACTGGCGGGCGGAATTTACGGAATTACCAGACCACCCAGTTACACGCGGCGTAAATCCCTTTTCGTCCCAAGACGAATGGTATTACCACATGCGATTTCGCGACAACATGCAAGGCGTCACGCCTATTCTTAGCGCCATCCCCCCGGAATCAACTTTGTCGCGCCCGGACGGTCCCCACAGCGGCAACCCTCATGTACGAGCCAAGGCGGGGCAACCGCAACACGTTGCCTGGGCAACGGAGCGTGAGGATGGCGGTCGCGGCTTCGGATTCACGGGAGGTCATTTCCACTGGAATTGGGGAGATGACGATTTCCGACGGTTGATGCTCAACGCCATCGTGTGGACTGCTAAATTGGAGGTTCCCGAAAATGGTGTGCCCATCGAGAATGTGAATTTGGCGGCTCTAAAGGACAACCAAGATTTTGATGAGCCCAAAAAGCTGGATGTCGAAAAGATTCGAAAAGTCCATGGCATCGACAGCAAGTAAACGAAGCGGCCTGAAAAAACAATTCTCCGCCGTCAACGAATCGCCTTGAACGCTGCCAAGGCACGCTCGCGTCCCTCTTTGTAATCTACAATGTAAGAGGGATAATCGAGACCGGAGGCAGCCTTGGCGAATTTATTGACATCGTGCAACTGCGTCGCCGGCACGCTTTTTAACTCCGGACAATATTGCTTGATAAATAGTCCGTCAGGATCAAAGCGTTTGCTCTGACTAAAGGGATTGAAAATTCTAAAGTAGGGCACCGAATCCGTACCCGTGGATGCGGACCATTGCCAACCACCGTTGTTGGCTGCCAGATCACCATCCACCAATTTTTCCATGAAGTACTTCTCGCCTTCTCGCCAATCCACCAACAGATTCTTCGTTAAGAACATCGCCGTCACCATCCGCAAGCGATTGTGCATCCAGCCGGTTTGATTAAGTTGTCGCATCCCCGCGTCGACAATGGGATACCCGGTCATACCCGACTTCCAAGCAAGGAGATCCTGTTGGTCAAGTCGCCAGTCGACTTGGTCGGTCTTCTCCTTAAACGGCCTATCTTGGGAAACGCGTGGGAATCCCCATAGCACATGCGTGTAAAAATCTCGCCAGGTCAATTCGGAGATCCAAACCCCAACACCCGAATCCTTTTCAATAGCCGCCGGATGAGCGGCCAGCATCGCGGTAACGCACTGTCGAGGCGAAATCACGCCTGCTGCGAGGTAGGGCGAAAGGCGACTGGTCCCTTGGATGCTGGGGACATCTCTGCCGGTTCCATAACCTTCTACCTCGCTTAAAAAATCAAGCAGCCTCCGCTCCGCTTCCTTTTCACCTGCCGGCCATAAATCCGAAATGGACTCATCGACCTGCTCAAATTCATCCCAATTGCTCGGTACTTTCGATGGTTTGATTCCCGTTGTTTTCTGCTTGCCGGGCGTCTCCCTAACCTCCAAGTAATCACGCATGACGGAATCCCAAACCCTGCGGTAGGGAGTGTAAACTGAGTAAAAACGGCCATCCTTAGTTTGAATATCACGAGGTGGAACAATCACGCGATCATGAAACAGCTGCGTTGTTAAGCCCTGCTCATGCAGCGATTCGCGGACGGCTCGGTCACGCCGAACTTCATAAGTCTCGTATTCCCGATTAGCAAAAAGCGCGTGACAATCATGGGTTTGCATGACTTTCAAAATAGCCGCAGGGCAGTCAGCGTAGGTATCTGAATTAACAAGCAACAAAGGGATGTTGAGTTTTTCCAGCTTAGCGGATAGCTGAGCGAGATTTTGCAACCAGAAATCGACCTTCACAGCCGCGTCATGATGTTGCTTCCATTGCTTTTCGCTGGCTACGAATACTCCAACCACGCCTTCATCGGCGAATTGACAGGCATGGTGCAGTGCCGTGTTGTCCGCCACCCTCAAATCTCGTCGAAACCAAACAAGTGCTCGTGGCATTTGACCCTAATCCTTTGTAATTTAGCGAGCCTGAGATCCGCTCGATGCCGGTCTCAAATCAACAGTTGACAGTTAACCGCGTTGTGCGAACATAGGCAACATCTTTTTGAACGTTTCGCAACTCCCTACCCAATCGCAAAATGTCTACCACTGCCCAATCATTAAAACACGTTCATCGTCATTGGAACGATGAAGAGGCCGCAAAACTTTCCCCTGCGGAACGACTGGTTTACCGTTCAAATTGCCTCGGGAAAGACCAGAGAATCACCAATACCGGCGGAGGAAACACATCCTCTAAGATCATGGTGGCTGACCCTCTCACAGGTCAAGAGACCGACGTGCTGTGGGTGAAAGGTTCTGGAGGCGATTTGCGCACCGCCAAATTAGAAAATTTCGCCTCGCTTTACATGGACAAGCTCCTGGCGCTGATCCCGCGTTACCAGAACGCTCCGGATAACGGCCCTAAAACACCTGCGGAGGACGCCATGGTCGGCTATTTTCCGCATTGCACGTTCAACTTGAATCCCCGGGCCAGCTCCATTGATACGCCGTTGCACGGGTTTTTACCCGCCCGGCATGTCGATCACATGCATCCCAACAGCGTTATCGCTATTGCCGCTTGCGATCGCAGTAAGGAACTGACGCAAGAAATATTTGGCGACGAGATCGGTTGGGTGCCTTGGCTACGTCCTGGATTCGAACTCGGCTTGATGATGAAAAAGGAGATCGACGCCAATCCAGCGTTGAAGGGACTGGTGATGGGACAACACGGTCTGATCAATTGGGCCGATGACGACCGAGAATGTTATGAATTGACGCTTTCCTTGATTGAGAAGGCTGCCGAATTCATAGAATCCAAAGACAAGGGCGATCAGACATTCGGTGGCGCTAAATACACCACCCTATCGGCCGACCACCAGGAACAATTGCTCGTTGACTTGCTGCCTTGGTTACGGGGACAAGTCTCCCAAATGAATAAATTTGTGGGCACGATTGAAAACCGGGAATCGATTCTGCGTTTCGTCAATTCCCAGGACGCCGAACGACTGGCCGAATTGGGCACCAGTTGCCCCGACCATTTTCTACGGACCAAGATCAAACCCCTTTACGTGGACTGGGATCCGGCGTCTTTCGAAGGCGATGCCGAAACGCAACAGGCTGCGTTGACCGCACTCCGAGAAAAGCTAACTCACGGGCTGGCACAATACCGCAAGGATTACGCGGCCTATTACGAAGCCTGCAAACACGACAACTCGCCGGCCATGCGAGACCCCAACCCGACCGTCATCCTGATCCCGGGAATTGGCATGATCGCTTGGGGCAAAGACAAGAGTGAGTCGCGTGTCACGGCCGAATTCTACACCTGTGCTGTGGAGGTCATGCGAGGCGCCGAAGCGATAGGTCAATACATTGCTTTGCCCAAACAAGAAGCTTTTGACATTGAGTACTGGTTACTTGAAGAGGCCAAACTCAAGCGTAAACCTCCGGAAAAGGAAATGTCGCGAGACATTATTGTTGTGATTGGGGCCGGCAATGGCATTGGCAAAGAAGCCGCCCATCGACTGGCCAAAGAGGGCGCCCATGTCGTTTGCGCGGATATCAACGAGGCCTCGGCAGAAGCGACTGCCAAAGAACTCACCGACATCTACGGCGTCGGCATCGGGGTCGCAGGAACCGGAATTTCTGGTTGTGGACGTGCGATTGCCTGCGGCGTGGATATCACCTGCCGCGATTCTATTCGCAACTTGATCAAACAGACCTTGTGGGCCTATGGAGGCATCGATCGCGTGATCGTCACCGCGGGTGTTTTTGTTCCGCCCAGCCGCGATGGAAAAATCACCGACGACCAATGGCAATTCACCTACGACGTGAATGTTCGAGGCAGTTACAACGTGGTCGATGAACTCCGTAATTTATTCGCCGAGCAGGCCATTCCAGCGTCGGTCGTGTTGACGACCAGTGTCAACGCTGCCGTCAGCAAAAAAGGCTCGGTCGCCTACGACACCTCAAAGGCCGCTGCCAACCACTTGGTTCGGGAACTGGCCATGGAACTCGCCCCCACGGTGCGGGTCAACGCGGTTGCACCCGCGACGGTCGTTGCCGGATCTACCATGTTCCCCAAAGACCGAGTGATGGCTTCATTGACAAAATACAACATCCCCTTTGACGACTCTCATTCGGAAGATGATTTGCGCAACCAACTGGCCGAGTTTTACGCTCAGCGGACGCTGACCAAACAAGCCATTACACCGCACGATCAGGCCGAAGCCATTTATTTCCTGGCATCTCAGCGATCCAGCAAGACCACCGGGCAAATCATCAACGTCGATGGCGGATTGCACGAGGCCTTTTTGAGGTAACCCACTGGTTGTCTGAGGTAGGTCTTGACGTGCAAACTAACGCGCTGTTTTTAAGGCGGCCGCGGTGCGGACAAGCGACCGGGCAACCCCCTCCACAAAGCCCTGTTGCTGTTGGCCCTTCAGGCTTCCCGCTTCCTCGAAGGCTCCCTGTGCGAGAGGCAAAGCGAATTGCTCCGGCACCACGGTCACACCAATGTTCTGGAGAATCGCCCGCAAATGGACCAACCCTCGCAAACCACCAAGTTTACCTGGTGAGGCCGCAATCAGTCCTGCGGCCTTACCGCGGTAGGCTGCAAGGGGCGGGTGGTCTTCAAAAGGCCTGGAAACCCAGTCGATCACGTTTTTCAAGAGCGGCGTGACACTGCTGTTATACTCCGGCGAAGCAATCAGGAAGCCATCGTGCTCAAGAAATAATTTTTGCAGCGGTAAGAGGCATTCCGGGCTGCCCTTTTCCTCGAGGTCCTCATTAAAAATGGGCAGGGGATATTCGGCAAAGCTGACTCGGGTTACGTCCGCTCCCTCCTCTTCGCAGCAAGTCGCCGCAACGTTCAGTAACATCTGATTCCATGATCGAGTCCGCGTGCTACCGGCTAGAGCCAGGATCTTGGGTTGAGTCATTGCTGTATCTCACTTTTTTCATTTCAGTTTTTACTGATTTCTTTTTGTTGGCGATCATTCAAGACCTGCCGAGCCGCCAACTTGCCCGGCGCTCCCATGACGCAACCGCCCGGATGGGTGCCCGAACCGCATTGATAGTAGCCTTCGATCGGCGTGCGATACTGATTCCAACCTGGGGCAGGACGGTTTAGGAACATTTGCTCCGAAAACAATTCGCCCATAAAAATATTTCCCTCCGTCAGCCCTGTGACATTTTCGATGTCCAAAGGCGTGACGATTTCACGATGCTCTACCAAACCAGGAAACCCTGGAAAAAATTCATTCAGTGTATTCTCAACGGTATCACCCAATTTCTCGCGTTCAGTAGCCCATGCTCCGTCCGCCAGGTGATAGGGCGTATACAT
The DNA here is from genome assembly GCA_024232675.1 of Planctomycetaceae bacterium. Taxonomy (GTDB): domain Bacteria; phylum Planctomycetota; class Planctomycetia; order Pirellulales; family Pirellulaceae; genus CAJQPP01. The sequence continues at coordinate 3,407 of JAAEPL010000277.1, read as the reverse complement.
GACAAAACAGGACATGACATGTTTGCCGGGTGGACTCATATCAGGGTCAACGGTGGATTGCACACAGCAATCGACGAAGGGTTTTCTACTGAAACGTCCTGCCTTGGCGTCAGCGAAGGCATCCTCGAGATACTGCATCGACGGTCCCACATTCACAAATCCGGTGAAGGGATCCGCCCGCCCACTGAGGGCCGGAAACCTCGGCAAGCCGTTTAGGGCAAAATTCACCTTGGACGCACTACCTTGAAACTTGAACTGGGTAATGGCTTGATTCAAATCAACAGGTAGATCCTTGGCATCCACTAACTGGGTAAAGGTCCGCTTGGGATCCAGTGCGCTAACGACGATATCGGCACGCAATTCTTGCCCATTGTCCAGCACGACTCCTTCCACTTTTCCGCTGTCGTAAATGACTCGTTCGACGCCATGACCGGTCATTACCGTCGCGCCCCAAGCTTGGGCCGCGCGGGCAAGCACTTGCGTGAACCCGCCGTTACCGCCTTTGTGAAATCCCCAATCGCCAAAGACACCGTCATATTCCCCCATTTTATGCAGCAACCATACGATGCCCGATTTTTTGTCGCTGGGACTGATCATGCTTCCAATAATCGCGCTCGAGGCGATATTGGACTTTAATAACTCGCACTCAAAATAGTCGTTGAGAATGTCGGCAGCACTTCCGTTCCACAATCGGTCAATGAGTCCCTGAACGTCAGCAGGTAGATTCTGCAGATAATTTCTGACTTCCGTGCAATGGGCGACATCTTCCGGACGGTCGCTAAGGGCGTTAGGGGGTATCGCGTCCAAGAGAGGCTTGAGCGCAAAACAGACACGATCGAAGAGATGACTCAAGTCTCGGTAAGATTCGGCGTCCTCGCGCGAATGACGGCAGATCTCATGAAAGTTGTGGTCTTTGTCCGCTCCTAGAAGCAAGTATTCGCCATCGTACCCGGGTTGGAATGTACTGCTCATCGGCAACACCATCATGCCGTGCTTTACCAATTGTAGGTCTTGCACAATGTCGGGCCGAATCAAGCTGATCGCATACGAAAACGTTGTAAATTGATAGCCCGGAAGCAATTCTTCCGTGATCGCCGCACCCCCGACCATAGGACGGCGTTCGAGAATTAATGTCTTTAAGCCAGACTTGGCCAGGTAAGCACCATTGACCAAGCCATTGTGTCCGCCACCAATGACGATTGCGTCGTATTTCATATCATATTTCCTGAGGCAGAGATAATTACTGCGTGAGCGTTCGCGAAACCAAGCGACGAAAAACCGCGCAATCAATCATTAACGAATCGGGAGGTCTTTCGAGCAGGATTAAAAAACGGAACCCTTGCCACTCGGGCCAGTACATTTTTTGGTTTTTTAATCACGGGAATTTCCAAGTCGACCTGCGTACCTGACTTGGCTAAATCCAAGGGCAATTTAGCGATGGCAATGGGCCGCCGCAGCAACGAGGAATACAAAAAACTGGTGGCGTAGCCTACGTAATCCCATTCGACGTCTCCACGTCGGTAAATGGACATCGTTGATTCACAGTAAACGCCGTGTTTAGGTGGCATGATGCCGGCTTCCAGGTGCACCCGTTCGTAATCATGCCAATCAATTTCCAGCCCCACGGTGGTCCACCGCTGGGTTTTATTTTTGAGCTGCGTTTCGATAGCGTTGCGTCCGATGAAATTTCTTTCATCTTTCGCAAGCCTCCGGAACATCCAGCTCCAACCAAGCTCGCAAGGCGTTTCTCGCTGGGCATCCACCCAGGCAAATCGAGCCGATGAGAAATCCACATCTAACAACAGCAGCCCCGCTTCCACCCGCGCCATCTTTAAGGCCGTCGTGCCCATCGGGGTAATATTATAGTTTTGACCGGCGGCCATGACGCTGTCCCACAGGCTTAACGCATCGCCGGCAGCCGTCCAGATCTCATACCCTAAATCCCCCGTAAAACCCGTGCGTGAGAGGACCACTGGCATTCCTTTGAGATGAGTTCGGGTCACTCCAAAATAGGGCATGTTCGCGACCTCAACGTCTAAGGCCTGCAGAACATCCAGAGCATGTGGCCCCTGCAAAGCAAGAATGCCGTAGGCTTCGGAAATATCTTCAATTTCTAGCTTGGAGAAGGCACCGGCCTCTGCCTGCTTGCGAAAATACTTAAGTGTTGGCTCCGCTGCAGTTAACCAATATTCATTTTTGTCGACGTGCAGAATCACTCCGTCCTGCAAGACAAACCCTTCTTCGTTACACCAACACGTGTATTGCGCCTCATTGATTTGACACTCATTTATATCGCGGGCTAGAACTTTCTCCAAAAAGGGCTGCGCGTCTTCGCCTTGAATGACGTACTTAAAGAGTGGCGACGTATCCAGCAACGCAACCGCATTTCGAATCGCGTAATACTCATCCGTCTCGGAATACTGATACCGGGGAGCGACCAGGTATCCGGACCAGTGCTTCCAAATCCCTGTTTGATTCAAAGCAATTAATCGGTCATGAAAAGGCGTTGTCTGGGGCATCGTTTTGGCTCGCAACCTTGTTTGACAGGGTAACACTCAGGTAAGTATCGGCCAGCCCGCTTGAGAAGCGTTCTGCCTTTACAACAAAAGGGACACTTCGGTGTCCCACTGAGCGCATCGCGGATTTTCAACTCAGGACCGGAGACAACCGCTCTATCGTCTCAGTCGCTTGTAACGCAGCTTTCCCAAATCCCGGGAGGGCGCCCGCCGCCACTGCCTCTTGCTGAGCTTCGTCTAAATTGGAAACGAGCATGACGGAAATATCGGCCGTCGCGGGAATTGATTTCAAACTTCGTAAAGTTTCAACACCTTCGGTACCTGTTGCGTCATAAATCCGATTTAATAATACCAGATCAAACCCCTCTTCCTGCACCGCAGCCAACGCTTCCTCGTGAGTTTCCACTTTGCGTATCGTGACCGAAAAATTTTGCGTTAAAAAACGGGAGAGCATATCGTGGTCGGGGCTGCACTGTCCAACATCAAGCACGCGTTTCGGCATTTCAGTTATTCCTCGGTAAGCAATGAATTGATTTATTTCGACGCTCGTTCTAAGCGACTTACTAACGTTCAATAGTTTCGGAAATCATCGCTACCTTAGCAACAACTGAATCGCATTTTGCCACAGGAAAAAAACGGCCTTTTCCCGCAACGAAAGTAACAGACTCACAACCCTTCCATGTGACTGACAAAACCCACTCAGATGTTTTGCAGGTACTTGGCAACTTCGGTCACGAAATGTTGCGTTGTGACTTCTGCTGCGTCATGCCCGACAATCGTATCGATGGCTTTTCCAAGCAAACCGAGTGGCGGTTCATATTTGCCCTCCAGAACCAATTGAGATTGGTTGAACGTGATCGGATAGATACGCAAATTGGCCGTCATACGAGG
>JAAEPL010000276.1 GCA_024232675.1 Planctomycetaceae bacterium | reverse complement strand
TTGTAACACTCAATGGCCCGCCTGGTTACTCGCCCCGTCCCTGAAACCGGCTGGCAATGGCGATAAAGATGGCGGTGATAATCATCAAGGCCGCGGCCGAGGAGTAGGGCAAAGTCGTATTGTATTTCAATAACGGAATCCCCACCGCCGAGCCGAGAATGCGCGCCATCGCATTCAGACTCTGTGCAAAGCCCAACACACTGCCCTGCTGGTCCGCGGGAGACCAGACAGAAACCAGAGCATGCAGGGAAGGTTGGATAAATGCGAAACCACTCGAAATGACCGTCAGTCCGACGAAAAGTCCCGTTTCCGAGACGTTATTGATAGCGACAATCAGAATGCCGAACCCCACGACCTCTAACCACAAACCCGTTTGCAATAGCACGAAGTCAGATAGGCGTTTCGTGAGCGGGCGAATAATGGCGCCTTGCACAATTGCCAAGACGAATCCCACAAAGGCGAACGTCAACAACATGCTTCGCCAAGAAAAGTCAAAAGGCGTTTGCTCAATGGCTTGGTCACTGCGCCACAGTAACAACGACAGGGTGGTCTCAAATTGAACAAAGGCAAAAATGCACAGGGCATACCCACCCAGTAACACAAGAATCGATTTGCGACTGAGTGCCAAACGCAGGCCTCCCACATCTAACCACTTGCGGGCCGTGGATTGCACACCAGGCGGTTTCGATTCGGGCAATAAAAAGATTGCCAAAACCAAAGCCACAGCAGACAGCATCGATGCGACGATGCCTGGCCATGGCCCGGGATTACCTTCTCCGGAAGGCAAGGCCAGGAAGCCCAGCAATGGGCCAAAGGTAAACCCAAACCCCATCGCCATGCCAATCAAAGCCATACCGTGGGAACGCTTCTCTGGGGTGGTGGTGTCCGCGATATACGCCTGAGTCGTGGGGATCGTGGCCCCACATATTCCCGCTCCAATTCTCGAAACGAACAACCATGTCAAACTATCGAGGTGAGAGGCCCATGCGAAAATGGCGTAAAAAATAACGGAGCCCGCCAAACCAAATAACAGGATGGGACGCCGCCCGATGCGATCGGAAATCATCCCCCAAATGGGAGCAAAGATGAATTGCATGAACGAGAAACTCGCCATCAATATGCCAATCATCCACCCACTGGCGTCTGCAGAAAATTGGTCGGCATAGATAGCCAAAAGCGGCATCACCATACCGAACCCCAACAGGTCGATAAAAACCGTCAGGAAAAGCACCAGCAAAGAACCTTTGGTAGGCGCGGTCAATGGCTTGTGGGGACTGGACATATTTTTGACAACGAATCGAGTTCAACTGGTTAGGTTTCCACCGCACGGGCGACGGCCAGTCAGCCGCTTCCCCGATGGGTTTTACGGGCTGACATACCCATTTTGTACCGAAGGAGACCATCTATCGTAACCACACCGGTTATTGACGAAACACGAACGTTTATCAATAACCGGTTTTACTGAAATCGTTCAATTGACGTTTCCAGCTGGCTCGGTCCACTCCTCCATCAATCGTTGGTGGAAAGCATCGAGAAAATAGTCACTTTAGTACCCCCTCCTCTCATCTGACATTCCCATGCGAATCGGCCTTTTACATTCAAGAATCCGTGTTGAGGAAAAGCTCCTGCTCAAAGAATTTGCCGCTCTGGGCGTGGAGGTCGATCCGATCGACGTGCGTGATGTCAAACTCTCTCTGGATCAACCAGAACCTTGGCGGGCATACGATGTGATTTTTGATCGCTGTCTCAGCCATTCTCAATCATTAACGATTGCTACGATTCTGGAAGCTTGGGGAATCCCCTGCTTGAATGCCCCAGGGGTTAATCGGATCTGCGGTAACAAGATTGAAATGTCAGCTGTGCTGACCCAACGAGGCATCCCCACGATTCCGACTCATGTTGCAGTCTCCCCGGATGCAGCCTTGGAGATGATGGAATCCGTGGGTTACCCGACAGTGCTGAAGCCCCCCATAGGTTCCTGGGGTCGTCTGCTTGCGAAAGTCAACGATCGGGATGCGGCCGAGGCTATCTTGGAGCACAAATCGACATTGGGTTCCGTCGGTCATGGCTTGTTTTACATTCAGCCTTTTATCGAAAAAGGCGGTGAGGATATTCGCACATTCGTAATCGGCAATGAGACCATTTGCGGCATCGTTCGTCGCTCGGATCACTGGATCACGAATACCGCCCGAGGGGCCACGGCGGCCAAGTGTGAGATCACTGAGGAGATTGATCAATTATCAGTTGCCGCCGCCAATGCCGTGGGTGGTGGATTACTGGCAGTTGATCTTTTTCGCACCAAAGATGGCGATCTGTTAGTCAATGAAATCAATGCTTCCATGGAATTTCGTAATAGTAGCGAACCCACGGGGGTAAATATTCCCAACCGGATCGCACAATTTGTTGTGGACTCGGCCAAATGAACGAAACCGGTGCGCTGCAATAAGCGTTCGGTCGATGAAACAAGCAACAAGGAGTGGGTTTTGAAAATTAGTATTGTCGGAGCGTCTGGTTACGTCGGCGGCGAATTATTACGTTTGCTCATTCGACATCCCCAAGTGGAAATCCAGCAAGTTACTTCGGAACGGTATGCTGGAAAATTTCTCCATAGCTGCCACCCCAACTTGCGGGGTTGGTCCAAGCTGAAGTTTTGCAAACTTGAAAATTTAGAGCCATGTGATGTGCTGTTTTTGGCTCTGCCCCACGGTAGCAGTGCCGACAACTTCCCTCGTTTTACTGCACTGGCACCCAAGATCATCGATTTGTCGGCGGACTTCCGACTGAACGAAGCTGCGGAATATGAGCACTGGTATGGTGCCCCCCATGCCTGCCCAGAGCATCTAGAAAATTTCATTTACGGGCTGCCCGAATTGCATCGCGAACATCTTCAGGGTGCCGACTATTGCAGTGGCGTTGGCTGTAACGCAACGGCTACCAATCTTGCATTGCTGCCACTGGCACGGGCGGGCTTGATTGAATCCGCTGTCGTGGAAGTAAAAGTAGGCTCTTCCGAAGGTGGTAATAAATTTTCCTTGGCGACCCACCATCCTGAGCGCAGCGGCAGCTTGCGTTCCTTTGCCCCCACCGGTCACCGACACCAGGCAGAAATCCTTCAGGAGCTGGGGAACTTCCCCTTGCACTTTTCCGCGACCGCCGTCGAAATGGTACGCGGTGTCCTGTGCACAGCCCACGTTTTCTTAAATGCTGACTTGGATGAAAAACAGATTTGGCGTAGTTACCGCGAAGCCTATCAAGAGGAACCCTTTGTCCGGATTGTCAAAGAAAAACGAGGGATCCACCGCTACCCAGAACCTAAATTGGTGGCAGGAACGAACATGTGCGATGTTGGCTTCGAAAAGGATCCAAAATCAAATAGGCTCGTGGTTGTCAGCGCTTTGGATAATTTAATGAAAGGCGCTGCCGGCTCTGCAGTGCAGTGCATGAACCTGATGGCGGGAGTGCCAGAAACCACAGGCCTACAATTCATTGGCCTTCATCCAGTTTAAGTAGCAAACGTTCCTTTGCGTCAGGCCCAAAGCCACCGCAAGTCATTAGTCCCAGACCAGCAACAACGCCGCCCCATTTTGGAAACGCAACCCGCGGAGTGACTAATCATGCTCGCCAGAACCCTTCCTGTTTTATTGATCATCGCAGCCCTTGTCCTGACGGCCATCCTGGCGATTATCTTTTCTCCGCAGTTGCCAAATCGCATCGCCTCGCATTTTGGAATCGACGGCAAGCCCAATGGCTTTATGGGCAAAGACGCCTTTTTAATAACGATGGTCGGGCTACAGTTCGGTTTGGCAATTTTTTTGACGGGGATGGGTTGGATAGCTGCCAAACTTCCGAAATCTATGATCAACATTCCCCACCGCGAATATTGGTTGCATGCCGATCGAGCGACAGAGACATTAAGTTGGCTGCAGGGCGTCATGAATTGGATCACCGCATGCACCACGACCTTTATGGCACTTATTTTCTATTTAGTCATTCAAGCAAATTTGCAAGCCGAAGTGAAATTACCCACACTTGGCTTCACCCTACTGATGGTCGCTTACTTAATAGCGATCCTTATTTTGGTTGTGCGAATCACTTTACATTTCCGACGAATCCCAGCCTCCTAATTCTTGCGCCCGGTTTTCCTGACGGCTCAATCCGGCATTATCTTCCAGCGTTCTGCTGAGAGACCGTAAAATTTCTTTTAATTGGCATCCAACACTCATTGCGTTGCGAAGGCCAATGAAAAGGAGAGCTGCCTATGCCGGACGGGAAACGAAAAAGACGTCATTCCACCAACCCAGCACGTCGTCGCTGGTATGCGACTCACCGGGCCCGGCGTTTTGCCCGCCGCATCTGGGAAGCTGCGAATGCCGACAAGGACAATCGCTATCGCGGTGAAGTGGGCTAACCTAGCGACATTGACTATGGATCGATCGCTTTCGCCAACAGGCGAGTCACACGCGTCAAGTCCGCATTTTGGCTGTTGGTCATGACAACGATCCCTTGCTGCTTTGAGGGCCAAACGACTAAGCGTGTTCTGGTTTTTTCCTGAGCCCCATTGTGAGAGATCGTCTCCACCTGGCCATTCTTTTCTACCACGTAGATGCCTAGTCCAATGCGAGTCAGCGATCCGTCAGATAAAGGCTGACGCGTCCACATGACTTGCTTGGTTTCTGGTTGGATCAATTGATCCCCCATCAGCCCCAAGGCAAACTTTGTCATATCCTCGATATTCGAAAGATACCCTCCGCCTCCCAATTTCCAACTGACATCGGTATCGCTGGAACGTTTGATTTTGCCCTCAGGTTTCGTGAGAAAGTACCCAGCAGCTCGATGCGGAATATCTAACCATTGATAATCTGGTTGCAGGGTGTTCATGCCTAACGGTTCGCAGATTCTCTCCTTCACCTGATCCGCAAAGCGTTGCTTTCCGGCACGTTCCACTACCGCGCTAAGCAATATGTAAGCGTGAGTCGAATAAGAAAACTTCTCACCGGGTGGATGAACCAAAGGCGAGTTTCCAAAGGTATCCAATGCAACGACAACATTTTCAAAGGGGTGAGGCGATGCGTACTCACGCTTAACCGGAATCACTTTGCCATTTTGATAATGCACGATGCCGCTCTGATGGCAAAGCAAGTTCCGCACTGTGACCTTATGCCCATGATCCGGAAACTCGGGAACATATTTGCGAACATCATCGTCCAAATCCAGCTTTCCTTGCTCCACCAGTTGCAACGCAGCAATGGCAGTCAACGGTTTCGAAACCGAAGCCCAGCGATACATGGTTTGCT
>JAAEPL010000275.1 GCA_024232675.1 Planctomycetaceae bacterium | reverse complement strand
GCTGCACCAATTTGGCATCGACCACACCAAATTGACTTACCGTTATCGCGGTCGAGATTTCCGCCTGACCGATGTCGCTGGGAATGTCGTACACGAGATCCTCGCGTAACAGCACCTCCCAGAACGCCGACGCCCAGCCTTACAACACGCCCGCGCAACCGCTCTCCTGCAGGAAGGCTACCGAACCTGAGACGATAGCTGCGCGAATCTATTTGAACGGCCCCAGAAAATAACCACTTTCTCCCTAAGTGCTACTGCCTGCGGGCACGGTGCTTGAAATTGTTCGCAGCTAGGGTGAAATTAGAGGAATCCGTCTTTAGGCACCCTGCACTCCCATGCATGAATGGAGCGATTCATGAAGCCAATTCTTGTTCGTTCATTTCGAAATTATCGAATCCCCCTGCTCTTTTGTTTGACGGCGACGTGGTTTTTCAACACCCAAGCGGTGAAAGCGCAGGAAACTCTCCGCAGCAGCGAACCCTCCTATCTGGCAATGGCTTGCCATGACTTGGTGTTGCAACAATGGAAAAACACCGACAAGTCAAACGTTAACGATCTTTGCACGGGAGACCGATTACTGGCGTGGGATGGCAACAAACTATCCAGCGACCTTGATTTAGTTCGCTTTTGGCAAAGTAAAAACGCTGGCAGCACCTCGATGATTACAGTTGAAAGAGAAATGGCTTCCTCTGCGGAGGCACAACCCGAGGTACTCAAAGTTCCCTTCACGCATCAAGGAGCCTCTACTGTCTACGCAGATATGGGTGGCCCGAGAACCCAATTTCGCAAAGCCGCTGAGATTCACCCCGCATGGGAGACCATTGATCTACCGCTGCGGGATGCCGCACTTTTCGGACTCGGTGATGCGGGAGACGCGCCTCTCATTGCACTACATGCTGCGTTCGCCCGATTTACCGATTCGGTGACAGGACATTACCGGAACGACGAGTGCGTATACCTGATGAATCGACCGTTTCAGGCAGAGGTGTGGGCCCGCAAATTCATCGAGCCATTGGCGGTCGCTGAAGATGCCGCAGCCATCACGCAACTTGCCTGGCGGATGGCAGAACCACAAGGCCAACCCTTACCCTCCCTTCCGGCGATACCTGCCCTGGAAGCTGATACTTCCTTCGAACAGGCAATCATCCATTTGGAGGGGCGGTTACAGCAAATTGACGAGACCATGTCACGCGCGTTAACACCGCTTGATGAGCAAGAGCGACAACAACTAGTCCAGTGGTGTCGTAATTTCCGGCCCCTCTGGAAAGGCGATGCCCGTTGGGATTCGTTTGTTGCCGGCCTGCAGCTAACCAAGAAAATGGATGTTCAATCTTTCGCCTTGTGCATTGCATTGTCGGGTCGTTTGCTACGCGATATCGCTCCCGGCGGTGAGATCCATGAAATCCTTAAAGCCAACGTTTCGTCGGCACCAACGGGCACTCAATCCCCATTTACCTGCGTCCTCGATGCGGGTGATAACCAGCATTCCGTTGAAACGGACATCGTCATTGATCTGGGCGGAAACGACGTCTACAGCTTTCCTCCCCGCGCAAATACAGACACTCGTTTCCGCAGTCAAATTTTGATTGATCTGGATGGCGACGATATTTACATCAATCGGGGAGGCGGCCTCGCATCGGCCATCGGTAGTACAAGTCTGTTGGTCGACTCGGCAGGCGATGATCAATACACGGGTGAGAACAACTCGCTTGGCTTCGCGCTGCTGGGTATGGGCGTGCTATGGGATGCCACGGGACAAGACACTTACCAAGGAAACGTCTTTACCCAGGGTGCAGGCGCCTGCGGAATTGGGCTGTTGGTTGATCGCGCGGGAAACGATCGTTACGACGCCGTCGCATACGCGCAGGGGATTGGTTTACCAGCCGGCTTCGGTGCCATCCTCGACCGCTCGGGAGACGATGTTTATTGCGGAACGGGTGGCATCGCCTCCTCCTATGGTGACGAGGGTGAATACGAGGGATGGTGCCAAGGTTGTGGATGGGGATTTCGTGGAGCCGCATGCGGTGGGATCGGCTTATTGTCTGACAATCAAGGTCGAGATTTTTATCGCGCCGGTCAATTTGGATTGGGCTGCGGCTATTTCTACGGCGTGGGATTAGTTCACGATCGTCAGGGAGACGACGTTTTCGAATGCTCGCGGTACGGGCTGGGCACAGCGGCTCATTACGCAGTCGGTATGGTATTTGACGACCAAGGTGACGATCAGTACTCAGCTCAACGCCGTTCGGCTGTGGCGGAAATGGGCAGTGGCTGGGACCTTGCGGTCGCCGTATTAATCGACGGTTCCGGGAATGATGTCTACTTAGCAAAAACCTACGCTCTGGGTGGCGCTGCACAAAATGCTTGGGGCATCTTCCATGACAAAGCGGGGCGGGATGTCTATCGATCAGCCGGGGGAGCGGCCGGAGAAGCCTTGGGTTATGTCGGCGGTGCCACCTACGGGGGCGGCAGACTCGCCGGAAACCTGGCACTATTTCTGGATGAAGGGCATGAGGATGATACTTATTTAGCCCCGGGACGAACCAATCAGAATCACGGTAAAAGCGGCGAAATTGCGATCTGGATTGATCGTTAAACATAAATTTGGCACGAATGGCGCAAGTTAGCTTGCTGCAGATTTCATCCCAAGGCACGTTAGTGTCAAAAAACGCACCTTTATTCTTAGCTGCGCGAAACTATGGTCTGAAAATTCCGAGTGCTTGGGGCGGACATCGGCGGAGGGAAAATTAATTGCGATAAAGTTGGGAAATTCTGGCCGTTACAGCGTACTATAAAGATGTCAAATCTCTCCGAAAGTATGCGCAATATCTACTGGTTGATTCATTTCCTGAAGACACAATAGATTAAATCTTTCGTTTTAACGTTGTCGAAAATCGGCTTACTGGATGCACTCACCCGTCACTCCGAAAGCTCTAACGGGACGGCTATCCAACCGATCCACTTTGATGACAGACGTTCCGCGGAATGACACATACTTGGAGTCTTGTAAAAATCACTTTGACCTCTTCGTGCAGAACTCCACCTCATTTTCTGACGGTCGCACGGAGTGGTACAGGACACGCCTAACATTGTGTCGCACTCATCAATTATTTATCTCAAGAGGATCGAAATGAGCAACCGAAAACCAACGGGTTTTACGCTAATTGAGCTATTGGTCGTGATCGCGATTATTGGCATTCTTGTGTCGTTGTTACTGCCGGCCGTTCAGCAAGTTCGGGAAGCCGCAAGACGGACCCAGTGTTCCAACAACATTCGCCAAATGGCGTTAGCGACGATGAACTACGAGTCTGCTCTTCGCCGTATGCCACCCGGGATTCAGATTGTTAATGCCGATACCACCGCGGGAAGTAGAAATACCCAAGGACGTTGGAGTTGGGGTACCTTCTTGTTGACATACCTCGAGCAAGGCAACTTGTCCAACGTTATTAGACCCAACCAAGGCACTCTGCAAGAGCGGCTAACCGATCCTAACGATGGAGCCCTGGTACTGGAGGCCATCCAAACACCAATCTCAATTTTCCGTTGCCCTTCGGACGATGCCCCTGAATTAAATGACATCCGACGATTTTTTGTCGGTGGTAATCCTGTCGAGAGCGCGCTGTCCAATTATGTTGCCTGCAACAATGCAGGCCGTGTCAAATGGAAAGATCTCGTGGCGGGTTCGGGCGACGTGCCTGACGTAAACGGAGCATTCCGTGGCGGTAAAAGAGGTTTACAGTTCCGCTCGTTTACCGACGGACAATCCAATACCGTGCTCTTTTCCGAGAGAACTTACAACAATATTTACGTGCCCGATTCAGCCAGCCAACAAATCAAAGATCGCTTGCCTGCCGCTGGCTTAATTTACGGGTCACGGGGTACAGGAACGGCTGGCGATGGCTCCAATTACAGCTCGACTCAAGGTATTGCAGATGTGGCATTTACTTCCTACGCCGGAATCAATGATCACGGTGTTTTCAAGAAAATTGAGGGAGCCAGTAGTCGCCATGCAGGAGGCATCATGACCGCGTGGGCTGATGGTTCAACGCGATACCTTTCTGAAACGATCGAACAAGATCCCGACGTGGCTGTAGACTCTGTCTTTGATTGCGTTCTAGCAATCGATGATGGTTTCGTTGTCGATAGCTCCACATTTCAGTAATTCCAATACCCATCATTTTCGCAAGTTAGATAAATATAAAGTAGGAGCGATGAATTCAATTTTCCCTGTGTCGGTTCTAGCACAGCCCACCCAGCAGCTTGTTCACGGAACGTTGAAGCTGACCTTAATTCTCGCTTTTATCTTGAGCATTTGCGGTTGCGGTGACGGGTACGACATTTCGTTGTACCCTGTCTCCGGCACCGTTACCCTCGACGGCCGGAAGGCGGCAGATGTGTTTGTCGAATTCCAACCGACAGGGGCAGATAAACAGCCACGCGGTGCCAATGGATACAGCGACGACGAGGGAAACTTCGAATTGATTTTCTTGAAAGCGAAGGGCTGTCCCGAAGGTACCTACGAAGTCCGTTTCTCAGTAACGGACCATGACGAAGACGGCGAGCCCACGGCATTGTCTCAGGTAGAAGAGGTGACAGTCTCTAGCGGTGGTGACAATGTTTTCGACTTCGAACTCACTTCTGACGACGAGTAATCCCCCTCCTCGCCCCGTATTTGACGACGGTAACAACACTCATCAACTCGGTACCCGGCCCATGCCTGTACTGAAATGATCTGCCGTCAAAATAGTTCCCCTGGCAGGCTGACAAGTGCTGAATCGCTGAGTGCAAGGATAATCAGGGCAGGCGCAAGTTTTTGCCTCCTGAAACAAGAATCGAACGAACGGCCGATTCGTCTTCTTGCTTGGAATCGACAAACCGGGCAGGAAGATCATCCACTTGCCACCAACCGTCAGACGCTGGGTCTGGCCTCAAGCGGTGAACAACGATTTTTGCCCTTTGGACTTAGTAGTATTTAACGGGAGCAGCGTACCTAAAATACGCCCTGCCGCAGCACTCCCGCTGAGAAATGCCCCCTCGACTCGGCCGTTTAAGGCCCAGTCACCGCAAACCGCGATTGTGCCGTTTTTGTTTAAGTAACACCCATCGGTTTGCTTTTGCACGGGTGTTGAATACTTCCACCAATGTGCGTTCTGATAACTGATCGCAGATGGTGCCATTCCGGAAACACGCCAAAACTCTTGCAGTAATTCCTCAGCCACCGCAGCGGGGTCCGCACCCTCTTTTTTGCTTGACCAGTCGGCGGTCGCGTGCAGAACAACATGTTCAAATGCGTCATTTCGTTCTGGCTTTGTGTTATTTCGTGCGATCCATGCGAGCGTACTTGCCTGCGGAAATGCGCCGGCCCACTGGTCGGTTAACGGTTGCTCGAAACCCGCCATGACCGACCAACAGGGATGAAAACTGACGCTGCTAATTTGCCCAACGAGTTCGGCTTCTCGATGCAGTAAAATCGCGGCCTGTTCCGCAGGAATAGATACCACCACGCGGTCGAATTGGCCTAACGATTCCCCTTCATCATTTAATAAATCCCAACCCGAGTCTGCGGGACGAATTTCGCCAATGCGTGTCTGTTTTTTAATTTCGAGAGCGTTAGCAAGATGTTTGCAGAGGCTATTCATGGCCGGGACACCGACGTAACTTGCCTCCGCATCCATGAGTGTTTCAATCTTTCCACCGTCCATGGTCACGATCCGCTGCCCATCGCCCAAACTTGCATCCGGCCATCTGGCAATCAACCCTTCCCGCAACCAAGACTCCACATACCGCTGAAAGCGCTGATCACGGGCGCGGAAATATTGAGTTCCATGGTCAAAACTGGCGTGCGGGAAATCCGTCCGGCGAGTGGCCATGCGCCCACCTAACCCACGACTTTTTTCAAATACCGTGACGGGTAAGCCATGGTCTTGCAGCGTCCGAGCTGCCATCAATCCAGAAATACCTGCTCCGATCACCGCGACTCGTGAAATGGGCTGGAAGCGGGGTGTGCTTACTTTGGCGAGAAATTTGTTCGTATCAAGACGGCTGGCGTGCTGAGAGGTAGGTCTGGGACGGATCGTACCCAAAATATTTTGGGGGGGTTCAAAAGGTCGATCGAACTGCCCAAGGCACCACAGAATACCGCCATATGATGCCGGGTCGCGGCCATCCAATGCATACCGATGGTTGAGGTCGATAATCGTCTGCAGAGCCAGTTGAGGGGTTTCCAGCCAATCTAACAATGCCTTGCCCCAAGTCATCCGCACGTTGTTATGAAGTTCCCCGTTTCGCAACAAGGATTTTTGTGCCGCGTTCCAGAAATCATCTTGGGTCTCGCCACGCGCCAGTTGCTCCCAAGTGTAAATTTCATGCCGCAGATCCCCGGCATGATCCTCCAGCGTTTGCTGGGCCCACTCCGGAATAGCCGACCACTGATCATGGTCGTCGCGATGAAAACAAAACGCGTAAGCCATCTCGCGCCATATCAGCAGTTCATCGAGATATTTTTCCGATCCGGCGTTATCAATGGCCGCTGACTCTCTGGCAATCCGCAGTGGCGAAACCATTCCGTAATGCAAATAGGCAGACATTCGACTGACACCATCAATCAGTGCGTTATTCCTTTTTTTTGCATAACCTCGCAGGTCTTTTTCCTTGAATCGATTCCATCGTTCATATCCGGCTTGTGATCCACCTGGAGAATCCACAACCGGTCCCACGGCGTGATCAATTTCGCATCGCGCGACCAGATCGGGAATGCAAGATTTTGTGATCTCCAGTGGTCGAAACGGCAAGCTCTCAAGCGGAAACTGTGGGGTCTCCACGTCGATCGTTGGCCAAGCTCTCGTCAAACGTTCGGCGTACTGTTTTTTGGTTGCGCTGCGATATTTGAATGCCCGAACAAACGGTTTTTTCACCAGAGTCATCGGCACCACACAGGCAGTATCGACGCTAATGATGGGCGTAGAAACTCGTTCCGATAACGCTTTGACGAACCGGCGAGGTGGGTCGACTGGCATCAATTCCGTAACCACGCAACTTGCCTTTTGAGCTAACGTCACCAAATGTGGATTGCGATCTTGCGGCGTGGCCAAGTGAAACGCATAGTCCAGCCCGAGTTCTCTGAATTGACGCTGTACATCCTCTGCACCCTGTAGCATGAAGGTGTGGTGGCGATCCGAGGCATATTCGTAGTGCTCGGAAATAGCATGGTAGACCAACAGTGGAATCCCTTGCTTGAACGCTAAAAGCCGGGCCACGTCGAGAGCGGGATTCTCATAAGCCCGTACTGCGTTGCGCATCCAGTACAAAACGTAATCACCGTCATGCGGTTCGGCGGTTGCGACCAGGCGTTCCCGCAGATACTCGGGGAGGTGGGATATCATGCCAATCTTTTCACTTAAATCTACGGAAGGGTTCAGTTATTGAACGTTTTTGAGTTCGGTTAGAAGCAGGCCATAGAGGTACTCCAATTCGGTACCTTGCCGCAGCGGTTGTGACCATTGCTGATGAGTGATCTTTACCTTCAGTAACGATCTCGCTTCCTCAAAGGTGGGCAACCACGCGGTGTTCGCCGCCAAATTTGTTGGCGAACCGAAATAGTCGACAAAGCAGTCGAAATCGAGCAAATAATACACACCCTTTTGATAAGGGGAGCCAGGTTTAATTCGCTCGTTCCTATCAAAGATGTACTGTCCCTGCTGGGGTTGCCAAGGCAGGCCGGCAGCCTTCAATTCCGTCGCCAATTTTATTTGTTGATCGCTAAATTCCATTAGATAGAGACCGAAAAACATTCATGAAATTCACCAAAGCGGAAATTACGAAGGCACGGCAACTAAAACAACTCGGATTGGATTGGGCCCCCGGAACGGGCAGTTACGTGTGGGACGAAGCCGGAATCATTAACTGCGAATCACCTTTTCACGACTTGGTCTATTACATCCTCGACATCAAGCACTTTCTGAGACGAGCCGATTCGATTAAACAACTCCAAAGAGATCTCTGTTGGTTGCCTACCTGGTTTGATGCGCGTCAAATTCTCGACGGTTTTGAAGTCTCTGCAGATGACATTCTCGCGAGACTGCAAGCCGATAACGCATTCGCTGAACAAAACGAGCGACTCTGCCTCTATCAGATGATTGAGGAAGTACTGAGTCGAAAAACCGCGAATCATGCAGAATAATCATCCGCATTGGGAGGCCACAAAAAGGTTTATCCGTATTCCGGGTTGTTACCGCCGCGGACCTGTTTTGCAAATTGCCTTAACAAACGGTAGATAGCTAGACTCGCCGTCCATCCGACCGGTAACAGGCATAGCGTCATCGCTGACAAGCTACCCCAAGACAGGATATCCAAATCAAAACGAGGGCGTCCTCGGAAAGTCTGCAACAAGCTAAAAACCAAAAAGATCCCCATGGCGGTAACACAGCAAATCATATTCTGACGTCGCGTGGCGAGTGGAATGCGAAGTTTCCGCCAGAGGAAACAGAGGACCGGAAACAACTGGATCGCATGAATCGCCAGACCGTGAGGAAACTTCGCCACCCCGGCTTTACCGATGATTGCGGGGTCTTCCCCTAGCTGCACTTGGTGATGTCCGTGCAAGGCAATGACGTATCCGATCACGCACGAGATGATCAAAAAGGCCATCCCGGCACGGATTGCCAATCGCATATCCGAGGTCGTATGAAGAGGCTTGAAACTGCGAATGGTAAAATCTAATAACACCACCGCAGCAATGCTAATCAAGACTGTCATGCTCTGATCAACCAGGCGATCCCAGTTGGTGGTTTGATTGAAATGCGACGGCACCCCGCGCCACTGCTGAAGCGAAATCAGGCCGACCTCAGCGAGGATGGCAACACAGAATACGCCGCACACCACGCGGTCCCATTTGCGGACTTCCATTTTGGAATAGATCCAACCGAGGGACAGAGCGGTCAAGCCGGTTGAGATGCCGAATAGGATAGGTTTTCGCCACGAGATCGATCCTTCCCATCCCCCACCCAAAACCATCCAAACAAACAGGTGAAAAATACCGGATAGCACCAACAGAATGCCGGTCCCATACAGCCAACGTTCGGCGACGGAGTGCGTTTTTTCCAATGGTCAGCCTGTGTGTAAGCGGTAGCAGAATCCGGTAAACCACCATCTGGTGGTACCCAGTTAAACCGCAAGAAACACCGCTTGCTCAACCATCAAAACACCATTCATGCTGCCTCGCTCATACCGATTTTTGCGGGATATGCGGCTGAACGATGGCAGATACCGACAGATCTACCCCATGTTCTGTGTACGCGGGGTAAACCCGTTGCCATGCCGCGAGGTGGAGACGGGACTCGCCCGGCATAGGATCACAGTCACCGCAGGCACTACTTGTAGGAAAAAGCGACCGATCCGAGATTTTGAAACTCGGCAACAACCTGATCTCCCGGCTGCAGATGCTCGGCAGCGGTCGCCGCGCCGGCCAGCACCACCCATCCTGCCTGCAATGGCTCACCGGCAATTTCAGCCAATCTCGCCGCGTGCACCAACGAGCGATAAGGGCTTCCTAAAATGGCTGCAGTAGATCCACATTGGCGTGGGCGGCCATTGATGTTCATTACGATTCCCAGATTATCAATAGGTTCCTCGGGTGCCGCCCAAGGGCCGATCACGTAGCCACTGGAAGAGGCGTTATCGGCAACCACATCGGCGAGCGAGAACTTAAAATTTTGGTACCGGCTATCAATAATTTCCAATGCGGGAGCAATGCATTCGACACATGCCATGGCCTCGGGTATCGATACTTCTCCACAAAGATCGTCACCCAGGACAAAAGCGATCTCAGGTTCAACGCGGGGGTGGATAAAGCGTTGCCCTTCAACTTCGGCTCCCTCAGCGATCATCATCGCGTCCGTCAAACGCCCCCAGATCAAGTCGTGGACTCCCATCTGTTGCATTTTAGCGCGACTGGTAAAGCCCATCTTGATCCCACTCCGCGCTTCGCCGCGGGCCACGCGTCTCTGAATCGACAGAGATTGAATGTGGTACGCCGTTTCCACATCAAAGGCACCTTGATCGAATTGTTCAATGGCCTTGGCGGTCCGCGCCGCTTCGTCGACCGTTTCGGCAAAAGCGTTGAGATCTGTGGAAGCTGTATTCATCAAATTACCTGTGTCTGTTCAAAAATCTTTGCGGTTTCATCATGACCGGTGAGGATCTCACTCAACTTGCTGGGCTGCCGGTTTCCTTAAGGTCCAACGCGACATCAACAATCATGTCTTCTTGTCCGCCCACCATTCGGCGTTTTCCAAGTTCCATGAGGATCTCTCGTGCATCCACACCATATTTTTGACTAGCTCGCTCGGCGTGCAATAAAAAGCTGGAATAAACGCCCGCGTAACCCAACATCAATGTTTCACGATCGACCCTAACCGGGCGTTTTTGCAAAGGCCTGACAAGGTCGTCAGCGGCGTCAATAAGCGCAAAAAGGTCGCATCCATGTTCCCAGCCGTAACGGTCGCAAACGGCTAACAGGACCTCCAGCGGAGCGTTACCGGCTCCCGCCCCCATGCCGGCCAGAGAACCATCCACGCGGGTCGCGCCGTGCTGGATTGCGGCGATGGTGTTGGCGACGCCTAGACTAAGATTATGGTGGGCATGCATGCCACGCTGCGTCTCCGGTTTCAGTACCCGATCATAGGCTTCGAATCTGGCTTGGATATCCGCCATCGTCATCGCGCCACTGCTATCCGTCACGTAGACACAATCGGCCCCGTAGCTCTCCATCAACTTTGCTTGCTGCGCTAATTCCTCAGGCGGACTCATGTGTGCCATCATGAGAAATCCGGCTACATCCATGCCATTTTCACTGGCCCACTCAATATGTTGCCGCGAGACATCGGCTTCGGTGCAGTGAGTTGCGATGCGAACCGAGGTTGCTCCCAACCGTTGAGCCTGCTGTAAATCTTCTACTGTGCCAATGCCCGGTAATAACAGAACCGTTACCTTGGCATGTTTGACCACGCTGGCGACGGCTTCGATCCACTCCCAATCCGTGTGCAATCCAAATCCATAATTAAAACTGGAACCTGCCAACCCATCGCCGTGGGTTATTTCAATCGCATCCACCTTGGCTTCATCCAGTGCCGTGGCTATGGCAACGACATCAGACAACGGGTACTGATGGCCGATCGCATGCATGCCGTCTCGTAAAGTTACATCCTGAATGTACAGGTTTGGCTTTTCCGGATGATTCATACCGCCATCTCCTGTCCACGCAATTCAATGATTCGTTCGGCTGTCCGCAATGCTGCCGACGTCATGATATCGAGATTACCTGCGTAAGCCGGCAAATAATGAGCAGCCCCTTCGACCTCCAAAAAGACCGTAATTTTGGTGCCATGCGGCACCTGACTTACACGAGGATCGGTGAGATCGGTTACCTGATCGAATTGGACCTGTTGTTTCAAGCGATAGCCAGGCACATAAGATTGCACGTCGTCCACCATTCGCTTGACGGCACTTTCGACGGCCGCTTGATCAGCGTCCCCCTCGACCAAACACATCACCGTATTTCGCATCAACAGGGGAGGTTCCGCCGGATTCAATACGATAATCGCTTTTCCGTGACGTGCCCCACCTACCTGCTCAATGGCTCGCGCGGTGGTGACGGTAAATTCATCAATATTGGCACGCGTCCCAGGACCGGCTGACTTGGATGAAATTGACGAAACGATCTCACCGTAAATGACAGGGTGTACTTGCCCAATCGCCGCCACCATAGGAATCGTCGCCTGTCCTCCGCACGTCACCATGTTCACGTTGGGTGCTGACAGATGTTCATCTAAATTGACCACGGGAATCGTGTAAGGGCCAATCGCCGCAGGCGTCAGATCGACCATCTGTTTTTGATGTTGGCGGAGTAACGCGTCGTGCTTCTGATGTGCTGCTGCACTGGTCGCATCGAAGACCATTTTGATCTCGGCGAACTCTGGCATTTTCAACAGCCCGTCAATCCCCTCGTGAGTGGTGGCCACCCCCATACTGCGAGCGCGTGCCAAGCCGTCCGAGTCGGGATCGATCCCAACCAGCACCGCTGCCTGCAGAATGTCGGAATTTCTTAACACCTTGATCATCAAATCGGTGCCAATATTTCCCGATCCCAAGATGGCGATTTTTGTTTTTGCGTGAGGCATGCCCATCGCCTACTCCTTGCTGAAAATAGCTCGCACGGACCCGAGTCCGTGAATGCTGGCCGAGAACACATCCCCGGGTTCCACATTAACCATCGGTCCCAGAGCGCCCGTCAAAACAACGTCACCCGCCTGCAATGGCATTTCTCGCGCGACCATGGTTTGCGCTAACCAGACAGCTGCATGCAAAGGATGCCCCATACAGGCAGCGCCGCAGCCAGTGGAAACCGGTTCGCCGCCGCGTTCCATCACCATGCCAGCGAGTCGCAAATCCAAGCCCTCCAATTTGTGAGGAGTCCCTCCCAATACATACATGCCCGAAGAGGCATTATCTGCCACCGTGTCGACAATACTAATCTTCCAATCCGCGATCCTGCTGCCCACAATCTCTAGTGCCGGTACGACATAATCGACGGCTCGCATGACTTCCGAAATACCCGGATGCGGATGATCGATGCTGCGGCCGAGGATCAGGGCAATTTCACATTCAATTTTGGGTTGGTGTAACCGCGAGAAAGGGATCTCTTCGCCATCCTGATATTCAGTATCCTTCCATAAGACTCCGAAATCCGGTTGGTCCACACCCAGTTGTTTCTGAACGGCGGGAGAGGTCAATCCAATCTTGCGACCGCTGACGATACGCCCCTCGGCAAGATGGAACTCGGTATTGATTTGCTGGACCTCGTAGGCGGCATCCACGGTGGCTTCTGAAAAGTCATCCTTGACGGGTGCGATCAAAGCTCCGCTGGCCTCGGCGTTTCGAATTTTTTCGGCAATCTGCTCCGCCGTCTGGTTGCTCACACGATACTCCTGAGGTTCATCAAAAGGGAATGGATTATATCGACCCCGATCCGGAATAACATAAGTTACCCGAGTGAGAACTGAAACGGGTCAAAGCCCTGCCCCGCTCCAGTGGAGCGGAGTCATCGCTATTGACCGTCGCCTTCGGGAGCCTGCACCTGCAGGGAACGCTTAAGGAAATTCAAACGTTTTTTAGAACCCCAAGCCGTTTCCGCAGCACCGTGACCTGCTCCTGCCACCAACACAAATTCAAAATCTTTCCCGTGCTTAATCAGTTGTCGCACCACTTGGATCGTGCTGGCGGGGTCTACATTGCGATCTAACTCCCCCACCAACAGCATCAAATCACCTTTCAACAAATGAGCATTTTCCATATTCGAGTTCTCGGAATAGCTGGCATCAATGGGCCAGCCCATCCATTGCTCATTCCACCAGATCTTGTCCATGCGATTATCATGGCATCCGCAATCCGCGACAGCCACTTTGTAAAAATCATGATGCCAAAGCAACGCCGCCATCGCATTCTGACCGCCTGCCGATCCGCCGTAGATGCCCACTCGTTGAAGATCCATCTGGGGATACTTTTTGGCTGCTGCCTTGATCCAAGCAATGCGATCGGGGAAACCTGCGTCGCGTAAATTTTTGTAACAAACATCATGAAACGCCTTTGAACGCCAGGCCGTACCCATGCCGTCAATTTGCACCACAATCATGCCGGCATCAGCGATCGCGTGTTGGCTGCCATAACGACCCCGAAAGGACTTTGGTACATGATGGCTATGGGGTCCCGCGTAGATGTTCTCGACCACCGGGTACTTCTTACTCGGGTCAAAATCTTTCGGCCAATGTATGATCCCCCATATATCGGTGGTTCCGTCACGCCCTTTGGCGATGAAGCGTTCTGTGAGACGTCGTGACCCAAAACGCTTTTGCGTATCCTGCTCATGCAATACCCCAATTAACACTCCGGTATCGCTACTTCGTAATTCCACGACATTCGCCTGGTCCACTCGCGACCAAGTATCGACAAAATATTTCTCATTTTCGACAAACTTAATACGGTGTGTGCCATCCCCTTCTGTGAGAATGCGGAAGTCACTTCCGTCCAAATTAACCCGGCAGAAATGCTCATGGTAGGGATCCTGTTCCTTGCGTTGCCCGACCGCATAGAACCAAATCACGCCCTGATCACGATCCACTTTGTGAAGTGACTTGACGTTCCACTCCCCTGCCGTGACGGCATTCAGCACGTCTCCCGTTCGCCCGTCGATTCGATACAGATGATTCCAGCCAGTCCGTTCGCTGGCCCACAAAATTTGCTCGTTTGGCAAATCCAAAAAGACGGATTTACCCGGATCAGAATATTGGATGAAAGTATCACTAGTTTCTTCGATCAGAGTTCGCACCTGTCCTGTGGCAGCCGTTACCTCCAATAATCTGAGAACCTGATGTCCCCGTTGGTTGTAGTACAACCAAAACCTTTCGCCATCATCTGACCAACCCGCAAATCGCAGTTCAAATGGATTCGCGAACAGATCCTTGGCAAGCGGAATCTCTTTTCCGTCTGGCACTGAAAAAAGTCGCGGGGTTGCCTTGAGCAATGCCGCACCTGGCTTGGGATATTGGTAACTACGCAGTTTTGGTTGCAGTTGATCCCGAGGAGAGGATTCGATGTATGAAACTCTGGGCTCCGGCAGTCTTTTGGTTTGCATACCGACCACATACTGGGAATTGGGTGCCCAACGAAAATCGCCTTGATTGGCCGATTCGTCATCCAGGTTCAACCACCGCTGACCATTCCCTAGCCTTTGGAATGAATCCCCCATGTTTGCGTCATGGCTTAAAGCAATAGCCTCGTTCGTTGAATCGTCAGCAGTCGGCATCAGCCAAAAGTTATGATCCCGCACCATGGCTCGCCACTGGTCATTCGGTGAATCGGCGCGACGGCTTCCCCAATTTCGTCCCAACCCCGACGATCGTCGTCTACGACTCCTCGGCGAGCGGACGACTTCCCCAAGCAACGCTTGGTTGACAATAAAAACCTCTGCCGCCTTGGCTTGAAAGCAACCCAAACGATTGCCTTGCGAAGTCTTCAACAACCAGACGTGCCCCACGTACGTGTGCTGCTGCACCTGTTCACCAGGTTTTAGATCCTGATATTTACGTTCTCGACCTTCCCTATCAATCCAAAATAACTGAACGGGCTGATCCCATTCATTTTTCACGGTTATCGTGGTTGATGAATCACTCGCCCCGCTTGCCCGAGGCGGTAAGAACAACCGACTGCGAGGTTTCATCTCGGGCGGGTATTCCTTGACCTCCTGCAAAGATTGACGCGATTCATCCCAGAGAAAAATGCGGCCTTCGCATTCCAAATAGAATCGTGTTGCCGATGGGTGAAAACCTAATTGAGAAATCGCAACGCTGCGTTCATCGGTTCGCCCCATTTCTTGGGCGATTGATTTTTGTACACGTGCATGGTCGAAAGCTGGTTCAACCGTCTGTTTTGCAATATCCACCACTCGATACTGAGACGGTCCTGAGACGTCTGGCACCCGGTACCAGCAACGTAGGCCGTCATCCGACCAGTGCAAATCGATCGGCTGGGCCCAACCTTTCGCACTTGCCAGAATGCCGAACCAGATGACCAGGCAAGCCATCCCTAGTTTTTTAAAATCACGCATCAGGAGACTCGCTAGAAACTTGAGTTGCAACGTGGCGTCTCAACCGCCACCCCTTACAAACTACTTCAAGTTCCTTGTCGGAGCGAGCCTCCAACGTGACATCCTTTAACGGCGTCTTGTGGAATCTAGCGGCCTGGAAAACCTTGGCCCGAGCTTTTGCTGCTGCTGAAAAACGTTTTTCCGCGTCCCACCAGATCCCCCGGATCTCTTTCAAAATCAGTTCGTTGAATCAACGGGCGTTTCACCATGAAACGCTGATCTTGCGTCATCAACTGGTTGCTTAATTGCTGAAATGGGTTGCCCATACCAGAGGTTGGCATCTGACCGTTTTGGCCAAAATTTATCATGCCCCTCATCGCTTCAGCCATTGGCTCATCAGCAAATTTCTGAGTGTTCTGCGATCCAAGGTTTGTTAGCACATCCTGATGTGCCTTGCGCACCAGGTCGTGGCGATTT
This sequence comes from Planctomycetaceae bacterium, assembly GCA_024232675.1. Classification (GTDB taxonomy): domain Bacteria; phylum Planctomycetota; class Planctomycetia; order Pirellulales; family Pirellulaceae; genus CAJQPP01. The sequence continues at coordinate 858 of JAAEPL010000275.1, read as the reverse complement.
TCGTCCTCGGTATTGAGGCTATCAAACAACTCTTTCGCAAATTCCATTTCGGTCATCATGTCCTGCGGGGAAAGAAATCCGGTCGCGACATGGAAGATCTCTTCGTTCGGCGTCATGAAAATGGTCTGAACATTCTGGCGTCCATTTCCACGAATGCAGTCTCCGGGTGGTTCGTTCGGTGCGTGGCCAATACTCTCACCGGCCAAGGGATCGCCCTCAATGTTGGAGTTCAGCGGTACGAAGTGATTAGCAATTGTGTTTCTTATTTGGGGTGTTGAGAACGTCACGGTCCTCATGCGATGGCCCGCACTTCACATGTACCCTTCCAAATCGCCAAGTACCCGAAACCAGATGATCGGCCGATCATCAGCCGTGGCTGCCGTGCGGGCAGTTTGCGGGCTGCGGTGCCAGTCGATCTTATTGACTCGTCGAGGCTTGCCAACTTTTCCGTCAGGTTTTCGACTTGGCTGGGCATTCTGCGACGCATCCACCCCCAGATCAGTGTCGCCGGAAGGCCGCTGACTTTTTAAACGATGGGCGGCACGTTTCGCCTGAGAGGTTTTCCGAGCAATGTACTTTCGATCGGATATCGGAAGGTCGCTAAGCAGAACCTCGATAATCGTCCCGTTGCCGCACTCCAGGGAGACCTTGTTGTCTTGGGTATTCCGGGACAGCAAACGCGCTGTTATCTGATTTTGATTACTACTGTCTGCCCACACCCGAGGATTCGTATCGGCGAACTTGATCACCATGTCGTCGGTTTGGGCCAGTGCCTGATTCACCAAGGCGAAGCAAGTGACGGTAAACGTCAAGATCCACTTCATACCGATTCTCCTTTTCCTACCAATGCCTATCTCG
>JAAEPL010000274.1 GCA_024232675.1 Planctomycetaceae bacterium | reverse complement strand
GCTGGCGTTGTAAGTCGAAAACCCTCCGGTTGCCATGGTTCCGAAGGCATGGCAAATCGCATCAAAGGGACCCATGCCCAAACCCAATAAAATCAACGTCAGAATGACATTCAGGGCTACGTAAATGCCGGCAAAACGCCAAGCCGAGTGCTGCATGCGGGCCGAGGAAGTGTCACTGGCTGGGCCGGGTACCTCGGTTCGCATTAAAGCTTTGCCGGCCGAGCCCTGTCCCAGCAGAATGACAAACAAAACGATAATGCCTAGGCCGCCGAGAAAGTGGGTGCTGCTCCGCCAGAAGTGGATGCAATGGGCGATGACTTCCGAATCTTCCAACTCGGCCATCACGGACGCACCCGTCGTGCTAAATCCAGATTGAGATTCAAACAAAGCATCGCAGATGGTCATGGGAGTCCAAGCGATACGGTAATTGGAAGCCCGGTCTACGGATGATTCAAACTCCCTCGGAACGACGACGTAATCGCCCCAGATGGGAGACTCGTTCATGCCCTTGAGGATCGGCACAGCATTAGGCACGCCCGACTGTAAACGCAATTGAGTTTTGGTAAGCCCGACCGAGGGGCGAGGTGCGTTCGCCAAGGCCTTGAGAATAGCCAGTTCTTGGATGGTGGTGGGTTCCGAGTGCTCCCACGTTCTCAAAAATTGTGTGCCTCGGGCGAGCACCAGCGGCTGACCGGTCTGCTCCGAAATAACTAAAGAAGGCCCTCGTAACGTACCGCTCAAATAGAACGGCAAGGCCCCCAGTATGGTGGCTAACACCCAACTCAGGCCGACGACCGCCATCGCCTCTTTTCGAAACAGTTGCCCGGTTGCTTTGCGACCATACTGATACAGAGAGAGGCCAAGGATAAGGCAGATACCGACACTGAGCGTCAATGCGATAAAGCCATCACGTTCAAAGTGCTGCGTGTGACGTCCTACGTTGGGAATCGCCCATGGTAGGCTGAATACCATGAACAACCCAATCAGGGTGGAGATGATTCCCAAGAGTTTTGCTAATAAGCGAATGTTCATTTAGCATCGGGAATGCTGCTGTTTCCCTTTGTTTTTGAGAGTTTCTACGCTCGATGCGTTACTTGAACGTACCAAAAACGTCACCCGCTGGAAACGCCACGCGAACGGTTTGCTTGGCCCCTGCAGGGAGCCAAGAGGCTCGTTTTGCAAGCCCATCGTAAAACAAACGCTATGTCAGTCGTGCTTCGCGGTTAATCCGAGCGAAAAGGGGAATGGAAGCGAAACGCCGATGGCATCACAACCGCCCGCCCCAAAATTCAGGGTCAGGAACGATCTGGCTCGTCGGCAGCGACATTGCGGTTAAACCATTTGTCGACGTAATTGGCAGTGATCACAATGGTGGTCGGTGAGAGGACCAACATGGCCAGCATCATCCATTTGGGAATTTGGGGCTGAGTCATTGAGATTTGCAAAAATGAACAAATGCTAATCACCGCCAAGAAGATCCCATGTCCCAATTTGGAAAAAGGGGCGCAGTAGGCCACCATTAATCCAATCAGCATCGAAAGTACGACCGACAGACCAATTAACCAGAAACACATCTCGTTGGGAAACAGAAGCTCAGGTTGGTTTTCCCAAGCTTCCCAAAACTCGTCACGATCCTTTTCTTCCAGTGACCAAAGTCGAAAAATTGCTGGAAACCGGTAATAGGCAATCAGTATCATGCCCATCAGCAACCCGAAAAATAGCGTTACGTAGGAGCTGGCAATGACGAGGAAACTGCGCAGGAAGTGCGCGGGATCAACGAAAGACAGTCCGTCTTCATCAGGTTCGGGGGCAGCAGTTTGATCGGGGATTTCATTCATCCCCGTATCTTACTTTAACGTGCCATTGTTCGCACCGTCTGCTACCGATTCGGGCAGGATTCGTTCGAAAACAAAGACCGGATTACAGCCTGCCAGGAGTTCCGAGGTCGGAGCTACCATCACGGCCACATTGCCAGCGTTTTCAAATTGGTAGCGAACACGATTTTTCTCAGTTCCGCCTTGAGGAAGTTGCTCTTCGGTTTCTACAAAGACTGCGTTTTTCTCCACGTTTAGTGCACGCCATGTACCTTGGGTACTGTCACGCAGCAGCTGACCGTTAGCCGTGACCTGAATATCCAAAAGCATCTCACCGCTGTCGCTGAAGTTGGCACCGATTTCGGTGGTTTGGAAATTGAGGGCAATCTGTTGCAGTTGAGCTCGCTCCCCGGAGTCGGAAATGGATGCGAGTTTCTGTTTTAGTAGATCTTGGTTTAGTTTCGCTTTGCCGTACCAAGTTCCAACCAATAGGTCTTCCGGGTTGAGGCTTGCGGTTTGATCGTCGGATTCGGATTTCTTGGAACCCGGTTCCTCTGCTTTTCCACAGCCGATGGCCGTTACCATCAAAAGGGCCAGGAAACTGCCAACATATCGAAAGGGGGAAGACTTCACATCCATGCGAATTACTCCAAAAGGTGATTTACTGATTGCGGCGGAATCTCAACTCCATTTCGAGAACCGCTATGTTGGGCGGAATCAACTGAATCGTGTTATCGTCGATGAACGTAACCTTCGTTTCCGTGATCTCGTCAAACAGGTCGCAGCGTACTGTAGCAACCTCGGCCTTTTTGTCCCATGACAATATTGACCACTTTCCCACCTTGGGTTTACCGGTCGAGGCCATGGGGAAATCGGTGTAGGTTTCTAGCATTCCGTTGCGATGGAATACGAGCGACATGGTGCCGTTGGTCTCCCCGCCAGCCACCGAATCGTAAAGATCTTCTGTATCAACCGTTGCTTTTTCACCCGCAGAGGTCCCGTTGTCTACGGTAGCTTGACCGGCAGCAGGGGCGATTTGATCGGGTGGTAGCATGTCCCAACGCCCGGTGAGTTTGCTAGCGACTTCATGTTGGCAGCCAAGAAATCCTGTGACGCTCAATACAATCACGAGTGCAAGCGTTTTTTTGACAACATTTAAATGCATGAAAATTCTCAATGGCAGGATCGATAAAAACGGCAAAGTTTAACAGTCGTGTTGGTTTTATTGATTGTAATGACCCTATCAACCGATAACCAATGGTGAAACCCCATGGTATTACTCCACGTCAATCAGGGAAGCAGTTAGATGTTTCGTTTTTTGTTACTCACGATCTCATTAGTTGCACTTATTTCGATGCCTGGCTGTGTTCTCGGGCCTCATGGTGGCTGCGGGCAATGCAATTCTTGCGACGGCTATGCAGGGGAAGGTTCGATTCACAACAGCCCAATCGATTCCTTTCGTGCTTGGCGTCGCGGTTTAAGTTGCAACGCAGGATGCGGTGAAACTTATTGGGATGAATGGTATTCGACACCACCTGATTGCGTCGATCCATGCCCGGGTGACTGCCACGAAACTGGTTTTGTGGACTGTGGATGTGCCGGTCCTTGTGGATGTGATCTTGTGGGCGGGTACGGTGGCCATGGTGTTCGCCCGCTGGAACTTTTTAGCGGTTTGCTAACAGCAATTTATGGGAAACGATTTTGCGGTGCTTGCGGCTACGATTTCGATGAATGTGGCTGCGGTGGCGGCGCTTATATGGAAGGCCAAATCATAGAGGGTGGCGAATTCATAGAAGGTGGCGAATTCATCGAAGGGACGATCATCGAAGGATCCGCTCCGATGATGCCGATGTCATCACGTAGCGGAGGCGGTTGTGCCACAGGTAATTGTGCGGCGAACAATCAGCCCAATCGTGCACCCGTCGCGAAAAATAGTCGTCGCTCACCTGCTTATCAACAAGCCATGTCGCGGCAGCGAACCTCATCGCCACGTAATGTCAACACAAGGCCTCAGCGGACAGCTCCCAATCAAGCCCGGGGGCAAAATTATCGCCAAGCGACACGGATGCCCACGGGTCCCGCTCCCTTGCGAAGATAGTTGCTAGGTGAAGTGGGGCGTGAGAAACCCCCACCGAGAATTCAAAATAATGAGCACGGGTGCCATTTGCACGCGTGTTTTTTTATGGCGAGGGCTCACGCGAGCGTTTGAGAAACAGGTATTTAGCCTGGTACTGGGAACGCATTGCGATTTAGCCTGGGGGCCATTGCAGATTACGGCCTGCAAGAATATGAAAGTGCAGGTGCGGCACCGTTTGCCCGGCTGCGGCACCACAGTTGGATATCAAACGGTAGCTGTGGTTAACCCCTAAATCTCGTGTCACCTTTTGAATCACCGTGAACAGGTGAGCTGCCAGAAATGCGTCTTCGGCCGAGATCGCATCGAGGTGCTCAATCTCTTTTTTGGGGATTACGAGAACGTGGATGGGGGCTTGCGGAGCAATGTCGTTAAAGGCCAGGCAGTGCTCATCTTGGTAGACGATATCGGCGGGGATTTCGCCGTCGATGATTTTTTTGAAGATGGTTTTTTCAGCGTTCGTCACGTTCGTTCTCACAGCGAATAAGTTTTGATTTGAGTAACTTGCTGCACCAGCAGCAGTAACCTCCCATGCCCCATTTCGAATCGCCACTCGTCCTTCAACGCGAGTGAGTGCGTGTGGGTAACCCATGTTCGAACCAATCGGCCACCGATATCAACATCGGTGTGCTGGCGATGCACGTAAAGGTTTAACTTTTTATAGACATTAACGCTTGATCGTCACTTGCGAACCGTTGGAGAGAATTCCAAAAACATCGGCCGCATCTTTCGTCGCCAAACGAATGGATCCGCGTGTGTCGACTTGACCCGGTAGAGGGTTGGATTCGTGAATGGAAACGTTACTGTTTAAGCCGATCCAGTACTTGCCGTAAGGGTTTTCAGGAGTGGCTGCAGCAATCGACTGACCATTTACGCTGTAATTTTTTCCCAGTGCTTTCTGCTCCACGATAAAGCTGCCGTGGTCAATTCCCTGCCCGTCTTGGCCAATCTCGATATTGAATCGGCCAGCGTACATGCCTTGTAAGAAAAGTGTCAACTCTTGGCGTTCCAGGTTGATAACCGCATTGAAAGGGCCCTCAATAATTTTCAGCTCGGTGCCGGGGAGTAAATTACTGGGTGTCCCGATTTTACTGCTGTTTACATTGAAAATGAGCTGAGGAGGTACGTTCCATTTTTGAGCGATGCTTTCCAAAGTGTCGTTCGCTTGAACAACGTAAGCATTGGGACTTAACAAATGCTCGGTGGAATAGATAACTTTACCCGCCAGTTGGTCTAACCAAGCCAGCATTTGAATTTTTTGTGCCTGCGTTAAATCGGCCTCGTAATATGGGGAAAGTGTTTTTAGGGCATTTCGAATATCACCATTGGTGACCATCTCTTGGAGGCCCTCCCAATTAATCGAAACAGTCGCAGGGGCGGGTGGGGCTGTGAACCCAGTGTTTGGTTTCGCCGCACCGTCTTTTGGTATAACAGGGGAAAGTTCGCTACCTGGTTTCGGTTGAAAGGCGCCTCCTCTGTTAGCTATCGTAGTTTGCAACGCCAACGAATTCGCATCGCCGTTGATCGGTTGAGCGAGTTGTGGTTGAGTGAGTTGTGGTGGAGTGAGTTGTGGTGGAGTGAGTTGCGGTGGAGTGATCGTTTCGTTATTTGAATTTGGTGC
>JAAEPL010000273.1 GCA_024232675.1 Planctomycetaceae bacterium | reverse complement strand
CCGAAAACCTGGCAGAGCTCGCTCAAACCTGGGTCAAAAGAGCCAAGTAAGCCATGTCAATTTCCCTTGGCACTCGGCGCAGCCTGTCGCGTTTTCGCGCAAGACGATAACATTTTTGGTAACACCGCAGAACGGCGGGGGACCCTTGGGGGGTCCGCCTCGGGTTCTAATTCCAAGGGCACCACGTGGAGCACCTTACTGGCAAAGTAATCCCAGCGGTCAAGAATTTCCTCACCCCACAGACTCTGGGTTTGCACTTGGAATTCGCTGACCAAATCTTTCATGCGATTAAGAGCACCGTCACTAGGCTTCATGATGCGGACGGTTTGTTGATTACAAAGCTGGCGAAAGTCTCCCTCCAGGTCTAACACAAATGCCTCTCCACCCGTCATCCCGGCGGCAAAATTGTTGCCTGTGCCTCCTAATATAATGGCGGTGCCACGCGTCATGTATTCGCACCCATGATCGCCACACCCCTCCACGACTGCATTCGCGCCAGAATTCCTCACGCAAAATCTCTCCCCCACCTGACCCGCGGCATGTAACGACCCACCGGTTGCCCCGTAAAGGACTGAGTTGCCGGCGATTATCTGTTGAAAACTGTTTGCCTGAGGAACGCTGGGAGACAGTGCGATCATCCCCCCAGCCATGCCCTTACCCACAAAATCATTGGCCTCACCACGAATCGCTATCGCGAGACCTTGGCAAAGAAACGCCCCGAGGCTCTGGCCAGCAGATCCGTGCAAGTGCAGTTGGATTGTGCCGTCGTCCAACTCATGCATCCCAAAACGACGTACGATTTCACCCGACAAACCAGTACCGATATTTCGATCCGTATTCACAATCGATTTTCGCAATTTAAGTCCTGGAAACTCCCAATCGATTCTTTTGATGATTTCATCATCAAAGGCGACGGGTGGCGTTTTTTGCATGGCATATTTTGCGGCTGTACTGATGTGCCCGCTCTGTTTGTTCGGCTGTTCCGCAAGGATATTTTGCAACTCGAGATTTCGTGTCTTTTTATGCTGGAAGACATTTGTTTGTTCCAGCAGATGTGTCTGACCGATAATCTCATCCATCGTTGCGACGCCCAACACCGATAAAATCGTGCGACATTCTTGGGCAATCGCATTCAGATAGTTGACCAAGTTTTCCGGCTTGCCTTTAAATTTTCGACGGTATTCAGGATCCTGTGTCGCGATACCTACGGGGCAATTATTCATATGGCATTTTTTGACGTACACGCATCCCAATGCAATCAACGCCATCGTGCCGAAATTGTATTCCTCCGCTCCCAGAATTGCGGCCTTGATTACATCCAATCCGGTTCGCAGTCCACCATCGGCACGCAAAATGACGCGTTCGCGCAACTCACCCGCCACTAAGGATTGGTGGGTCTCGGCCAGACCAATTTCCCACGGCAGCCCAGCATGCTTAATAGAGGTCATGGGACTTGCGCCCGTGCCACCTTCGTGCCCGCTGATTAAAACCACATCCGCCTGGGCTTTCACAACACCCAAGGCGATACTGCCGACACCAGATTTAGCAACCAGCTTGACGCAGATTCGGGCTCGCGGATTGATGACTCGCAAATCAAAAATCAGCTGCGCGAGATCTTCGATCGAATAAATATCATGATGGGGAGGAGGGCTGATTAAAGTGACACCGGGTGCCGTGCTACGAAGCCGAGCGATCAGTTCGTTCACCTTGAAACCAGGTAACTGCCCCCCTTCACCGGGCTTAGCCCCCTGAGCCATTTTTATTTCAATTTCATCTGCGGAACAAAGATACTCCGGGTTCACTCCGAATCGCCCCGATGCAATTTGCTTGATGCGACTGTTGGACGAGCGACCATTTTCGTCGACTGTAAACCGCCTTGGATCCTCTCCCCCTTCGCCCGAATTGGATTTGCCCCCGATTTCGTTCATCGCAATCGCCAAGGCTTCATGAGCTTCCGGGCTGATGGCACCCAAACTCATGGCTGCCGTAGTAAATCGCTTGCGAATTACCTCGATGGGCTCAACCTGTTCGATGGGTAACATCGATTTCCCAGGCTTCAACTTAAGCAGGTCGCGAACGGCAACCGGAAACCGATCCTCTAGTTCATTTCGAAAACCGATATAGTCATCGGTCTCGTTCCCCTCAACGAAACGATGGATTTTTTTGGTGACCTTACCATTGATAACATGATGCTCACCCTGCCGCTTGGGCTTCGATAAGCCAGGTGTCTGCAACCGTAACTGCGTTGGCAAGGGCTTGAAAGCTGAGTCATGCCTTTGCAGGCAATCATCCGCAATTTCGCCAAACCCAATGCCTCCCAAATTTGCGTAACAATACTTAAAGCAGGTATCAATGACTTCAGGCCCAATACCCAAGGCTTCAAAAATCTGGGCTCCCTGATAACTATTTAAGACCGAAACACCCATCTTGGACATGATTTTCAGCAAACCATCATTGAGTGCTAAACGGTAATTGTTCCAAGCCTGCTGCACTTCACGGCCTCCCAGCAAATCGGCACCGCCTAACCGTTCAATCGTGCCATACGCCAGATACGGGTAAACCGCTGTACAACCAAACCCAAACAACAACGCCAATTGATGGGAATCGCGGACATCTGAAGTTTCGGCCACCAGGCTGCACATCATTCGCTGGCTGGATTTACAGAGCCCATGATGAATGGCACCGACCGCCAATAACATCGGAATCGCCACACGGGATTCACTCACGGCTGAATCTGATAAAATTAATACGGCAGCCTGATTATCAACGGCCAACTGAGCCTGCTCGACCAACAAACTCAGTGCCTTTTGCAGACCGTCCGCACCCGAACTACGCTCCCAAGTGACATCCAAAGTCTGATAGGTATAGGGCACGTCCGCCTTAAATTGGCGAAATTCGGCAGGCGTCATCACGGGATTATCCAAGCAGAAAACCCGGCAATGATGTGGGGTCTCTGCTAACAAATTACGTTCAGGGCCCAACGCCGTACCCAAGCTGATTCCGGAACGCTCCCTGATGGGATCGATGGGTGGATTAGTAACTTGCGCGAAACGCTGCTTGAAGTAATCCGCCAAATGCCGCGGTTGCCGACTAAGGACCGCAAGTGGAGTATCGACCCCCATGCTGAAGGTCGGTTCCTTGGCATCACATGCCATTTGCATTATCGACGGCTGGACCTCTTCTGCCGTCAGTCCCGCAGCGATTTGCCGGCGCAGGTACCAGGTTTCATTTTTACTCCGCACCGATGACATTGCGCCTTGTTCAGTCGGCACAAAATGGCTGCGATTCTCAATCAACCACTTGCCGTAGGGCTGCTGATTCGCCAACTCCTGTTTTATTTCGTGATCGAGGAGCAGCCGTTGATTGACTAAATCGACTGCAATGGATTGCCCGGGTCCCAAACGCCCCCGCAATTGAATATTTTCGTTCGCTTCACGGTCCGCACCGGCTTCTGAGCCAACGATCAAAAGCTGATCGCGGGTAACTTTAAAACGCAAAGGTCGCAAACCGTTGCGATCGAGAGAGGCGGTAGCCATTTTTCCATCGCAAGCAACGATTGCAGCAGGCCCATCCCAAGGCTCACAAAAACAGCTATTAAACTCGTGAAACGCTTTTTGAGAATCTGAAATT
>JAAEPL010000272.1 GCA_024232675.1 Planctomycetaceae bacterium | reverse complement strand
GCGCTAATTTATACGGCACTGGCTATTTGGTGCAGTCTGCAGCCCGCGATCACCTCCGAAAAAGTCGGCTTCACCCTGCAGGGTGATTCTGGCAAATCCGAGTTCATGACCGTCTATGGTGGCTTGGAATTGGGACTTGCACTGGTACTTTTCGCCTGTGTTTTTCGCCCCGAATTCACAATACCTGGCGTATTGGCCTGCGTTCTGATCCACGGATCGCTCGTCGTCTTTCGCACCATCAGCCTTGTACTGTACCCCGCGGTTGAACCCCTTACGTGGCGGTTGGCAGCTGGAGAGTGGGGGATTCTTTTGGCTGGCTGCGCCATCCTTTGGTTTAGTCGTTCCGCTCAAAACTGACCGCCAGCACCCGCCTCGCAAGCCCTGCTCCCTGCAAAACAAGAGAGGGCTCGCAATTAGCTGGGACCAACGTTTTCAGCTATGAACTAGCGCTGTCAAAACAAGTTATCAACCAGTTTGATGGTTGAGTATGATGCGTCCGACTGGCTGATTCCCCCAACCGCGTGCGAGGGCGTCGAGCAATTGAGTTCGGCTGATCGTACCAATCGTGCGACCTGATTCTACGACTCGACAGACTTCAAGCTGACGATTTACCAACCAAGCAACAACGGAGCTGACGGACAGTGTGGCGGGTACGGTTTCGGATGCCACCGTTTGTCCACGCCGTTCTCCGCTGTTGGCGAAACGCGAGGCCCGACCCGAGGTGAACCCATTTGGTGAAGGAGCGCCGGCAGAACCCGCAACCAGTTCGGAATGCGCGGCGAAATAAACAAACACGCCGATAAAAATCAACATCGGATTGCCGCTCGTTAGCCCAAATAAACCCAGCGCGATCGCCGCCACCTTACCTGTAAAAACGGCAATGCGCGTGGCGACTAGCCAATCCATAAATAATGCCAACGTGCTGCGTAAGATTCTCCCTCCATCCATTGGGAAAGCGGGAATCAAGTTAAATACTACCAGCGCAATATTTGCATAGGCTAATTGGAGCAGGAAAGGATGTGAGCCTGCGGAAAGGAACAGTCCGAGTAATAAAACTATGGCGATCGCGACATTCACCAAGGGACCAGCTGCCGCGATCCACAGCTCCTGCCAAGGATTACGTGGCATGCGTTCCAATGAAGCGACACCGCCAATCGGCAGCAAAGTGATATCCCGGGTAGGAATATCAAATTGGCGCGCTGCCAGAGCGTGACCCAGTTCATGCAATAACACACAACCAAATATCGCGAACACAAAGATGAGTGTGCTGATCGCAGAAGAAATTCCTACGCCGCCCAATACCGCTGATGAAAAAATCCAGAGCGGTAGGAGCAAAAATGTCCAATGAATTCGAATGCGAATTCCAAAAACCGTTCCAAGATTCCAAGCGTTCATTAGCTCTGCCTTTTTTAATTCATTTGCTTAAACCACATTCCAGTAGTGCAAATCGGGTGCCTAGCGTGGTGCTGTTTGCAAATTTCGAAAGCCCCCCAGAAATAGAAAGATTGAGCGTATTGGGCAGGCTAAAACGTGGCAATTTGCCCCGTCCGGGTCATATTTCCCCACTGCCAGTGTAGGTGCTCCGGTCAAATTGGCAGTGCTGTGCCTTGTACTGACAACTTTATGTTGCCAACCGTATTTCTCCATATTTTGCTGGCATAACTAGTGAAGCCCGCTATTTCGCGGTTGCGGCAAAACGGATCACGAAATTGCTGGGCCCTTCATTCATGGCAATGGTCAAAACAAACTCGAGTTGGACGAATTGGACCATGCTTGGCATTCGAATTGCGTTGGTATAGCTCACACTATTTTTATGAAAGTGCTTTAGGGAGGAGCTGCCATGTTAGTTTTATCACGTCGACTTAATGAGAAGATCGTACTTCCTGATTTGGGTGTAACGATCGAAGTCCTAAAGGTTCAGAGCGGCAAGGTGAAACTGGGCATATCGGCTCCCACAGAGGTCAGTCTTTTGCGGGGCGAACTATTGGCTCCAGTCGACCCTGCCTTCGATAAAGCAAAAGAGGGCACCGCCTCTTTATTCACTGAAACTGCCATCCCGACCTGAAGAGGTCCGGTGCGTCAGGTTGAGAATGAGTTTCGTGATTAATGAAGCCACTCTCCCTAGCGTACCGGGAACCCGTTGGGTTCCGTAATTCCAACGAAGCATACAACGGTCACAAGAATAAGTGCAAACTACTAAACCGTTCCGATTTAGGTCGATGCCAAAAAATAAAAGTCTGAGAGTGCCTTTCATCGCCCCTTCACCCAGCGGACCTGGCCGAGAGGGCGAAGCATGCAATTGGTCTTCGCCGTAATTTCAAGCCTGTTCGCTACTCAGATCGAGGGCTGGGATCGTGATCGTCGTTTTGCCACTTCTCCATTGAGCTTGAAAGCAAGCTCGAAATCGTCATCCACAAATATGCTCGCGTCCGAAGTTTCACCCTCTCACAACCAAACGCAATGAACCCTTTCTTTTCCAAGCGTTGCCGTCGTTCTGCTTAACGAAATGTCGGCCAGAGGCGGCTACAATCCAATATTATCCGATCGCGGTAAATCAAGACTTTGCGATGCCTTTTGGTGCAAAAAAACCGGTCGTTTGACAGATATCAAACGACCGGCATGAAAACCTTCGCAGCCCTTTATCAGAGGTGATAGGGAGGGCAACTGCTTGCTTTAATTCTATGGCTCAGAGAACGGAGATTACTTTCCTGCCGATTCGGGGCGTTGCGGACGATCCGGTCGCTCGGCTCCCCCGCGTCCTCCACGTCCCCCGCGACCGCCACCACGACCACCGCGACTGCCTCCGCCGCCCATGGTGAAGAGGCCTGAAATTCCTGACTGGAATTCATCTTTGGAAATCGCTTCGTCGCCATCTTTATCTAGAGTCTTCATACGATCAGCCATGCGGGCCATCCGACCCGTGGTGTACTCGTCTTCGGTTAGTTGACCATCACTGTTTTGGTCCATTTGCTTGAACATCGACATCGGATCGAAGCGGCGACCACCGCCACCACCACCTCCACGACCTGAGCTTGGGGTTTCGTCCGATGCTTCCGTGGCCTCGATGTCGGCGGCCAAATTATCATCCGCATCAACCTTTTCGCCTTTGTCTGTGACACAGTACAAATGCTTTTGACTTCGCAAAACCATACGGTTGTCGCTAATAGCGGGTGAACCCCAGAAAATTTCTTTGTCTGGCGTAACACGATTCACCGAAACCAGTTCCATTTCGTCGCCCGTTAGATCGAAAACAAACATTTGCCCGCTTCCATTTAAGCAATACAAATTATCTCCCACGACCACAGGTGAGGGATAATCTAAAGAGCCAAACCGGCCACCGGTTTGAGCAGCACCGCTTAATCGCAGACGCTGCAATCGCTTACCAGTCTCGGCATCGACTGCCGTGACGATGCCGCGGTTTACCACGTACAATTTTGAATTATGTCGAACCGGTGACGAGTAACTAGCATTGTCGCTTCCCGTCCAAACTGTATTCGTCTCGCTGATGTCACCCTCGCCACCTGCGTTCAGAGCGATGCTGCCGCCGCCTCGTCCGGTAAACGCGAAAACACGATTGCCGTCCACGACGATACTGGAATAAGCTTGTTGAGAACCCGTTGCATCCGCAAACCAGCGCAATTTACCCGTCGCAGGATCCAAACCCCACAGTTCTTTAGCGACGCACATCACCAAATCAGCTCGCTCACCATCAACGGGGACGATCGCCGGCGTACCCCACATACCATCTAAACCCTTGGCTTCTTGACGCCAAACCTCTTCACCCGTTTTACGATCCAAACCCACAATGGATTGGCTCTCGGCGGAAGCTGTCACGATGACGGTATCCTCAAAAAGAACCGGGCTGGAAGATGAGCCCCAACGTGCAGGGTCCGACTCTTTGCCGACATCCTTATGCCAAAGCTGCTTGCCTTCCATGTCGAAAGCAAACACGCCTGCCTTACCGAAAAACACGTAAACATTCTCGCCATCAGAAACCGGGGTATGGGAGGCATAACCATGGGCGGTAACACCAATCCCCGAATAAGGATCTTCTGGCAACTCAACAGGTACATCCGCCTGCCACAGTTTCTTTCCCGTCTCCATATCGACGCAGACCAAATGACGAACGAGATTCTCAATTTCGCCGGGATCTTCTTGGGTTAGCCCGTAACCTGAGTAACAGGTTACCAGTGCTTTACCGTCCACAATAATTGGACTCGATGCACCCGGACCAGGCAGCTCGGATTTCCAAGCGAGGTTAGCATTGGGTGACCACTCGCTGGGAATTGCATCGGCTTGGTCGGCCACGCCGTTACCGGAGGGACCTCGAAAACGGGGCCAGTCTTGTGCATTTAAGACCAAAGCATCCGTCATCAAAAGCAAAACAAAAAACAGGCACGGCAAAGTTCGAAACATAGTCATCATCTCGGGTTTGGGTACAGTAGCGGTAGCGAAGAAGATTGTACCAAACTGCCATTCTTGATAGGACAGGGGTTTGGGGTAAAAAATCCCCACGTTAAAAACCTATCTGGCGGCGCTCGATGCCTGATATTTCCGCGAGGCTCAATTAACGAACCGCGTGTGCCATGCACGCTAGCACTGCGACACCTTGCCTTAGGTGAAAAGGCTTGCTAATAGCCATGGTATGAATGCCCTGAAATTAACAACTTACGGCCTTTTGTTTGCCTACCTAGCAGGCGGTTTAACAGGCTGCCAAGCCTTTCGTGGTCCCAGCGGGATTTTGGAACGCCAGGCTGATACGGCAGGGCTGACGACCGGCGAATTGCGTTCCATCATGGATGATCTCGTGATCCAGTGTGCCAGTCGCATTGAATTGGCCGCAGACCAAATCATTGAAGCCACCGATCGCAGCGACGTTCATAAAAATGCTCTGCTGTGGAAATCGAACGGCATCTCCTCTTGTTTTCAAGCGGCGACGGGTCGCGACCCCTTGGCTGCGTTCATGAACATTTGGATTTTGAACAAGCAGACACTCGGCCTTTTCGAACAATCCGACAAACCTCCCGAATTCGGTGACCAACAATCCATCGCCATCGATACCACCCTGCAATTAGAGGCCGCCTTCGATCAGGTCTTAGTAAAGATTGGCAAAGAATTCCCGATTGGTGAATCGTTTGCTACGCGGTTTGCCGCCGACTTCCCAATCCAAAATTTATATTTCGACAGGGCTTCGATTGCGGAGCATTACACGGACTACATTGAAAAAATCAACATCGGCAAACGCGACATTAAACAGGTTGTCGGTAATATCGACGGTCAGATTGATCAATTTCAAAAACTCTCTGCCATGTACGCCGAGTTCTTGCCGAAACAAGCGCGTTGGCAAGCTGAATTGTTGGCTTTGGAGACCATTCCACCCAAGGCTATCTCGACCATGCTGAGCGATCTGAATTCGGCTACCGAGAGTGCTCGGCAAGTTGCCGATGTCGTAGATCAAATCCCCAATTTGGTGGAACGTGAACGGGTTGCCCTGAAGCGAACCGTTACGGAGGAGCGAGTCGCGACCATGAATGCAGTAGCGACATTGCAGGCAGAGACCGTCAGTGACCTGCGTGATGAACGTCGAGTAGTCATGGATGAATTAAAGAAAGAAAGAGTTGCGATTCTCGATGAGCTAAAAAAGGAACGTGCCACCATAATGCACTCTGTGCAGGGAGAGCGAATCGCCGCCACGCGAGACATCTCGAAAATGAGTCAAAATCTCTTCGACCAAATGAATATCGCAGCAGACCAGAAAATTGACCTCGTTACGGACCAAGGGATCCGTCTAACGGATTACGTTTTCGAGCGCGTTGCGCAATTGGGTTTTGTACTTGTCGCGTTGCTCGCCATTAGCTTTTGGTTTTTTCGCCGACAGGATCCTCCCCAGCCTCAAACTGTCGAAGTACCAGAAACTCTAAGTTGGCAATCCGACTCGATATCTAATGCTCCCGTGTCCCAGCGAGCGGCCTGAAACTCATTCCTATCGCTGTCGTTAAACCGGCGCTCACCTGATCACCTGAACACAGGTCATTAAAAAACGGCCTGTTCACGCCCCTCATGGGTCGCAAACAGGCCGAATTTTCCCCACAACGGCTGATCAATTTGACCTCGCGAGCAAGGCAATTCCCGTTGACCCGTCACCAGCGGATCCACCAGAAACAACAGTCACCTAGATTAAATGGCTTCGATCGCCTTTGCCTCCAGCCAACCGGTATTACCGTCTTCGGTTCGCACCTTTAGCCATCCACCTCGATTCGCGATGACCTCGACCTGTTGTCCTTCCAATAAATTTTCGGACGACAGAACTTCGAAACCGATGCCGTCTCCTGCTCGCAATTGAGCTTGATTGGCTACCACGATACCAACGTTATCAGGATTCGCTTCGAAGATGGAAAAGCTAAGTGCAGCACATGCCAACAAAACAGGCAGCGACGCGACCAAGCCCCAACGTAAGGCGGTGTGTCGATGACCAAGCGAACGAATGATCATCAAGGACCAAAAGCACAGGGAAGAAATCGCAAGGCACCACAAGATTGCCGTAGTCCCGACCCAACCTGCTATCAATGACATGAGCTGGCCCATGCCGCTGATGGATGACTCCTGTTCATCGCCCGATGCTTGATCCGACTCTTGGTCAGCGGATTGGATGCGGTTTTCAGCAAACTCCAAATTGGCTTGCAACTGCCGATTGGACGGCTGTAACTTCAAGCCTCGTCGGTAACTTGCGATCGCCTGTCCCAAACGTCCACTTTGTAAATTTGCGTTTCCAGCGTTTTGATAAAGACTTGCATTTTCGACGCCGGCGTCGATGAGCATTTGATACTTGGCCGCAGCGTTACCAAATAAAGCCATAGCATCGGCTGCATCATCAGCCACGACCGCCTGAGCTTGTTGATAAAACTCATTGGCTTCCTGCAAAATTAGCTTTTGTTGAATCTCGGATAATTCGACATGCGATTGCACTTGAACTTTATCACCCTGGAATCGATTTTCCTCGGCCACTGCAGAGTTCACCTGGATCCAAGGCAGACAAGCTAACAAGACCAGGCCAGCCATGTGTCCGCGTCGTTGCCGACGTTGCGATACTTTGGCCGGACGAACGCGAACTCGATTCGAGGCACTTAACCCCTCATCGATTCTACAAACAAGTTGTTCAGCCATCTCACGATCCTCCAAGAACGATTCCTGCTTGGCCATCATGTGACCATTGTCCAATTTATTCAACAACGACTCGACTTCATTAGCGACAGAATGCATGCCTTGATGCCGCAGTGCACCGACCGCCGCTATGGCCGAATTTATGGAACGTTGCCTGGTGCGACTAGCAATAAAGCGAATGAGTGACGCGCTAATCGCTTCCGCATTATTGGCGGATGCTAACGCAGCCAGTGCTTTCGCACGCGGTGACCGCAAACCAGGTAAGAATCCAAAAATACTCGCTCCCACACCTCGCATTAAAACCAACAGCCATAGCACAGCGGGGAGTCCAATG
>JAAEPL010000271.1 GCA_024232675.1 Planctomycetaceae bacterium | reverse complement strand
CAAGGAGTGTAGGTTTGCTTCACTGCGGTGCGCTAAGCCGCAGCCGTCTACAGTTGTTACCAGGTCCTCACGTACTTCTTCGTTTAATGCTTCTTTAGATGTAATTGGAGTCCGCTTCCATCGGTGGATTGGTTTACTTGCTTTGGCTTGGATTTTTCGAAATTGGGAGATTGATTGGAGATGTTGGATGGCCGGGTCATCAGATAAAATGATGTTCTCGAACCGCTGTTTGGTGAGGAGGGGAATTTTGCAGGTTAAAAGGGGGATTTGTAGGCCGCCATGGCAAGTTTTAGCATGGAAGAAGGCCCGGGGGGTGTCTTTTGGCAGACGGAGCCATGTTCTTGCGGAGGATCTGATTGAATTATCTAGCCACTTCAAGGTGCTGGTAGTCGTGTTACATAAGATGAGTTGATGATAGAGTTTGGGAATTAGAAAAGTTGAGAGAAGGAATAATCGTTGCTGGGGTTTCAGTGGGGCCTCGGTCAATTCTTTAAGGCCAGTATCTAGGATCTGCTTAATATTCTGTTTCGTACCTAGACTTGAGATGTTAATACCGAGGTACTTGTACGGCTTGGAGGGGTTTAGTGCTGGGACAATCTCATCCTGAATCTTTAGAAATGGGTTGTTGTTAACTAAATATTTCTTCTTTTTCCCGTCGATAACTAAGCCTAGACTTGCGGATTTACCACCATACCCGGCACTCATCAGAAGGCCACTTTCCGCCAAATGGGAGCAGAAGGTGTCGAGTTGCTGTTGTAGCCCTCTGGGAGTGGAGCTGAATAAGACAACGTCATCGGCATAAGCAAGGTTGGATATCTTGATCTCTCCAACGTTGATTCCGATGGACGAGTCGAGCTGTTCCAGGGCCCAATCCACGACCATGTTGAACAGGTAACCGCTGAGGGGGTCCCCTTGCCTAACTCCTCTTGATGTCCTGACAGCGTCACTCGATTGGTTTGCAACGGTGAAAATTGTGCTGCAGTCGACATAGTACTCGTGAAGGTACGTGAGGAGAGGGTCGGGCACCCCAAGCCTGTACACCGCTTTTAACACGGAATCGTGGCTGACCGAGTCAAAAGCTTTCTTTACGTCGATGAACACCAGGTTCAGTGGCTTCAGTTCTTCTTTATGGGCACTGATCAACGTCCGGAGGAGCAAAGAGACTGTGCGACGCCGTCTCCTTTCATAAAACCTTTTTGCCGTTTGTTCCAGGCTATCTCATTCGCAAAGCGATTTCCAAGGATGCGGTGGAATAGGCGTATTATAAAGGACGATATGGTTATCGGTCGATGCTTGAGCGGGTCCCGGGTATTTTGCTCCTTCGGGATGAAGATTGTGTTGCCTGATTGCAGGGCTTTGGGTACGTAGGCAGCTAGCATCCACAGGTTAAAGTGGGAGGCTAGGGCCTCGTGGTCGATTCTTGGCAAGTCCGAGAGGGTGATCTTGTCTGGACCAGCTGACGACTTAGCAGTTGACTTCAGTGCCTGACGGACGATTTCTGCTGTTACTGGCCTTACGAGGGACCAGTCTTCAGGTTGCCGGCGTGCAGGCATGCGTCTGTCCTCTTTTGAAGGGGTCTCCATTATCCGCCTCCACGGCTCTTCCATCTCGGCCAGGGGGATGCCGTCTGCCGATTCGTGCCTCCAATCGCCAGCGAGGATGGTATCTGCACAGCGGGATCGGTTCTGGCTATACAAGCGCTGGATCCTGGAGTACTGCTGACGGCGTCTTTTTCGCGGGTTCCGGGACAGGGGCGCAACGGGGCGATGCTGTCGATCACGCTTTCTTGGAATGTTCAACAATGCAGCCACCGGTCGAATTCATCGTCAATCAGTGTTCTGGTAATACTGTTGGGCATTCCCGGAGTGATCTCTAACGGGTTCAGCCCACTGAGTTTCTCAACGTTGATCAGACCAAGGAGGTCATCACACCAGCCTCGACGGGGAGGCTCAGGCGGGGATTCGGATTCGGCGTAGACTTGATCTGCAAGATTCACGGGTTCAGGGTCTGCAACGGGAGCAGCGACGCTGGACAACAAGAGGTCTGCTACCATCTTCTTATATTCTGGCTTCCGGCGCATCCCTTTGATTGCTTCAAGGGTCCGGTCGGGGAACTTCTTTGCCAGCTCCTGGTTGATAAACCGGACGTTTTGCTTTATCAGTGCGGCTTCAGCTTTTGCATAGATGTGCAATTCCTCTTGGTTCCAGCAGGGCTTTAAACGGGCAGATGTTACGTTAGCGGCGTTGTATTCATCCGGATGAGTACGACGCATATGGACAGCTTTACCGGCTGCAGTCGAAAAGTGACGAGGGCAGTAGTCACAGACGTTGGTAACAACAGTTCCTTCGCCAGGCTGAGGAACACATAAGTCTTCTGCCGCGGTGGCAGCAGAATTCTTCTTCTTATTTGTTGTACTAGTAGCGACTTATGATACTCTACCACGGGTTGCTGGCCCGAGGTAGAGAACTAGAATTACTCTAGTAAGGTGCACCGTAACCCCGGTGCGGGTGGCTCCTGGGGAACCTGCCTTGCCAAAGGGCAGCCCGGATTTGGTCAACGGCAGAACGCTGCTAGCCATAAAAAAAGGTAATGGCCCTACCCCAATACGCCACCTGGGGACGCTCCCGATGGGTGTTATCTCACCAACACGGTTCCAGTTAATTTCTAGGGCGCCGGATATTCGCCCATACTCAGAGCCCCGCTAGTGTTAACCGGCGTGCACCAACTAGGAGGTGGGGTTGAGTTGCGTGGGAGAAGTTATATATTCGCTTGGGGTCACGTAAGCACTTTTAATGCCACCCCACACCACACCTTACACACTAAACGTTGTTTTTAAAATTATACTTATATCTAGTTTATTCTGGAGGTTTTCGCAACGAGAGTTCCTCCTAAAAAGTTCTTTCAGACATATCTACTTTGCCATTTCTAAAAATCACAAAATTGTAGAAAAAAGAGTAAAAACCTTTCAAATCAATTATTCATCAGCAGCTTAAGCATGCAAGGAGAATGTGAGCGAATATCAAAGTCCTGCCAACGGAAAAAACTTGTTGGCAAACACTATGTT
>JAAEPL010000270.1 GCA_024232675.1 Planctomycetaceae bacterium | reverse complement strand
GGGTCAGGCCGCATGCGGCTTGCCAGTTCATCCCTATCGACGTCCTCTTGGGATGTCGATGGGTGCATCCCATTATTCCAAATTTTAGTTCCCCAGCGGCAAAAATACCGCTGCTTCAGCCCAGCAGGATAACCGAATTTGCCTGCTAGGTGGTAGCCGTGTATGCATGGGTTTTCATCCCTTGGCATGCCAACCTCTGTTTTGAGTCGCTGCAGGTCAATTAGAAAGCTAATTCTGGTAACAGATCATGGGAGCATGGCAGCGTGGAAGGTGGATTTTGTGCCTTCGTATGGCTGGCTCTAAGCACAAGATGGAATTGGCTTCACCCGCAGGTATCGTGACGGCGGTCGATTTTAGCAGGCAAAACAGCCGTCTTTTGAGACCGCTTTGAGGCTTGCAAAAAGTGCGCTCCGCTGAACCTGCAGGCCGAGTAATCAGATTTTGCTCAGAGCACGAGAACTAACCCCAGTACCGCACTGTGCTGCTGAACATTCCTGTCGGAACTAGTTGTAATATTCCTTAACGGGGCAAAGCCCGAAGAGAGCACGTACTCTAAGGATAACTGCGTGTTGATGTTGGGGGACACACCCAGCCCCAATACAAATTGCCGATTGAACTCATATTGGGATCCGGCCGGTCCTTGGTTCCCTTCGCTCCAACCAGCAGAAAGTGCCGCAGGCAATCCCCACGCCCAAATGTTGACTGCCGTTTCCGCACGCCAAGCGTTGACGCGAGATTTGGTGGCAGGCCATGGGTTTACCGTGGAAGCAAATTCACCGGAAAATTGCCAACTGTCATAGCGAAGTCGAGTGTTAATATCCCAAGCAGGATTTCGTGCGCCGAAAATATCAGGTTCGATATGGTCCGGCTCCAATGCGTCGTAGATGGTGCCGTGTAGATAACCGGCACCGATTTCAAATTTTCGCGTCGGACCGTCACAAAGGCAGAAGGTGCCGTTACTGGCGAAGTTATTGATCCGACCGCGTTGGGGACTGTCCGCCACGCGTATTCCCCGTCCACCGTTGATGCCCGTAATGCTCCAGTGGAAGTTTCCCGATTGATAACCACCGCCTATTCCCTCTGCCAAGGCATTGAAGTAATGCCAAACCATTGACTGAGAAAACGGGTTCAGGGTCCGCATGTCACCAAAAGAGACATTCTTTTTACCAATGAAACCATAAAATGGACTGCGATTACGATCCCCGATGACAATGTAGGCTTGCCGCACTTGGAAGCTACCCTGGTTAAACGCGGGAAAGGTGAACACATCGGAGAAAAGTAGTTCCCCGTATCCATGTGCCAAAGAGTTGACGTGTGCCGTGGCACCCAGGTTGGCTTGTAATATGCGTGCGTCGGTAGCGGTGGTGCCACTGAAGTTAGACGGAAACCGACCTTGGTAAGGAAACTTGTTGGCTCGGTTGGTACTGGCCGCCAGAAATGAGGCACGCATTTGCCCGCCAATGATGAGTGATGGTGAACCACTTTCCCACTCATTATCTAAAACCAGTAACTGCTTATCCGTTTGTCGATTCAAGACATCCAGCATGCGGCGCGTGTAGTAGCTGTTGATCTGAATAATATCCGTCGCGTTGAAATTACTTTCGTAATACTCAGGTTCCATTGCAAAGACGGGTTCACCCACCATTTCGCCTGTTGGCGAGGTGGCTGTTTCCGGAGCAACGAAAAGTTGGGGGGATCCGGAGTGGGGGGCGACCGCTGTCGGGGTGCCCTGTTGATAAACGATATCCGCGCGAGGCGCTTGGCGGTAAACCGTATTCGCCGCAGGTTTCGTCGGAGTTTCGGGGTAAGCGTTCACCGCGGTGGGCGCGAATTGATAGCCAGTCAGGGTTGCGGGTAGCACCGCAAGTGCACAAAAGAAGGTGGTGAGCTTGAACATCAGAAGTTAGTACCGGACGTTTAACGCGGTTTTTTCATACTTCGATTTACGTTTTGCC
>JAAEPL010000269.1 GCA_024232675.1 Planctomycetaceae bacterium | reverse complement strand
GTGGGGTTCGGCATTCTGATTGTCGCTATCAATAACGTCTCGGAAACGGGACTTTTCGTCGGACTGACGGTCATTTCGAGTGGTTTCGCATTTATCCAACCTTCCCTGCATGCTCTGGTCTCTGTCTGGTCTCCCGCGGACCAGCAGGGCAGTGTGTTGGGCTTTGCACAGAGTCTGAATGCGATGGCGCGAATTCTCGGCTCGGCGGTGGGGATTCCGTTATTGAAATACAATACGACTTTGCCCTACTCCTCGGCCGCGGCCTTGATGATTATCACCGCCATCTTTATCGGCATTGCCAGCCGGTTTCAGGGACGGGGCGAGTAACCAGGCGGGCCATTGAGTGTTACAATCAGCGGACGATGACTAACTGTTTTTGTTCGCGAGGCTGTGATGATTCTCCGATTTACCATTCTGGTTTTACTCGTTTTTTCCGTAGACCTGGCGACGGCCCAAGATCGCATCACCGGCCGGGCGTTTGCCACGCGCAGCGAGGTCATTGCCAAAACGGGTATGGCGGCGACCAGCCAACCATTGGCCACTCAGGTCGCTCTGGATATTTTGAAAAAGGGTGGCTCGGCTGTCGATGCAGCTATCGCCGCTAACGCTACGTTGGGGCTGATGGAGCCGACCGGTAACGGCATCGGAGGGGATCTGTTTGCGATTGTCTGGGACAACAAGACGCAAAAACTGTATGGACTTAACGCCAGCGGACGTTCCCCTAGGGGCCTGAGTTACGACAAGCTGAAGCAGTTGTTGGCGAAACAGAATCGTGAGACGATTCCTCCCCTGGGCCCCCTGCCCGTCTCGGTACCGGGATGTGTGGATGGGTGGTGTGAGCTGCATCAAAAATTTGGCAAGTTGCCGCTGAGCGATGTGCTGCAACCAGCGATCGATTATGCCAACGATGGGTTTCCCGTATCCGAGTTGATCGCCTATTACTGGGCCTCCGGTCGTCGCTTGGCACAGTATCCCGGATTTGCCGCTACGTTTCTGCCCAACGGCAAGGCTCCTGCGAAGGGAGAGATTTTCAAAAATCCGATGTTGGCAACCACGTTGGGAAAAATTGCCAAGGGGGGACGAAATGCTTTCTACGAGGGTGAAGTCGCTCAAACCATCGCCAGTTTTTTGCAGGAAAACGGCGGGTACGTTGCCTATGAGGATTTGGCCGAACATAAATCCGAATGGGTCCAACCGGTCGGTTATGACTACCGCGGTTACAAATTGTGGGAGCTTCCCCCAAATGGGCAAGGCATCGCAGCGTTGCAGATTCTGGGGGTCCTGGAAGGCTACGATATCAGGTCGATGGGATTTGGAAGTCCCGACCATGTTCACCATTTTGTGGAAGCCAAGAAACTGGCCTTCGAGGATCGCGCTAAGTTTTACGCCGATCAAGACTTTCACAAGAGTCCCGTGGCGGAACTGATTTCACCGGAATATGCCGCCCAGCGACGCAAGTTAATCTCCAGCCGTCGCGCCGCTCGCCGCTATGACGCCGGCAATCCAGCTTTGGAACAAGGCGACACCATTTATCTAACGGTGGCTGATAAGGACCGCAACATGGTCTCGCTGATCCAAAGTAATTACCGGGGCTTCGGTTCCGGTATGTGTCCGCCCGGATTGGGATTTTGTTTGCAAGATCGCGGAGAGTTGTTTGATATGCATCCGGATCGCATGAATACCTATGCCCCAGGGAAGCGTCCTTTCCATACGATCATCCCGGCTTTTGTGACCAAGGATGGCAAACCATTCATGAGTTTCGGCGTGATGGGCGGAGCCACTCAACCGCAGGGGCACGCGCAAATTATGATCAACATGATCGACTTTGATATGAATATTCAGGAGGCTGGTGATGCCCCGCGGATACTGCATTCCGGATCCTCGCAACCCACCGGCCAGGTTATGACCGATGGGGGGACGGTCTCGTTAGAGTCTGGTTTCGATTACGAAACGGTGCGGAACCTGATGGCGCGTGGACACACCATCGAATTTGCCCGAGGCCCCTTTGGAGGATACCAAGGCATTAAATACGATGCCTTGAACGACGTTTTGTACGGGGCGTCAGAATCCCGGAAAGACGGTCAGGCGGCCGGTTATTGAGCAGGGGACGAGTGCTTGTGCAGGTCACCTTCCCATGCCAAATTCGGTTTTGAACCGCCCTAGCCTTTGATGCACTCCAGAAATGTGAACGGTGGGTGGTTCATGATCGTGTCCCAATGGGAAGGGGCGTTATCTTTCAGGGCAGCGGGTGACAATTCCGGTGGTTTCCATTCGACGGTGGTGAAACCGGCACTTTTTAGGGCGAAGTCGTGGGTTGCCTGGCTGAGGTGGTAATTCTCAATTTCGAAATGGCCGTCACTCAAAAAAAGACGCCACGTAATCGGAGTCCCTTCCTGCCAAGGGCCAACAAGGCTGGTCTCGAAACCGTAATCACGATAGCTAGGGGCATCGCGGAAATCACATGCTGGATTGCAGTTGACGGCAACCAATCGACCTGCGGGTTTGAGAGCTTTCGCGACGCTTTGACACATTTGGGAGAGTTCCTCCGCAGTGCGCGCGTAATTAAATAACCATGCCGCCAAAACCAAATCGTATTGGTGTTCACCGGTTAATTCCCGGGCATCTTCCACTACGTATTCGATGCCTAGTTGGTTGTCTTTTTCTTGTTGACGAGCAAGGTCAATCATCCCTTGAGAGATATCAATGCCGGTCACTTGATTGGCCCCTTGCTCGCGCAGCATCCGTGTATAGAAGCCCTCGCCACAGGCTACGTCCAAGACACTTTTCCCCTCGATATTCCCCATCAGATTCAGCAGCGTGAATCGCTCAATGAAGCCGCGCCAGGGCAATTCTTTGGAGCGTTTGTAGTCGTCAGCGATGGGGTCGTAATCGGTCGTCATGCTATCCTGGCGTGGAAAGGAGGGGGAACGGCGGGACGTAGAGAGCAGACGTTACAGAAGAAGCGTCACTAGGTCTATTGAGACAGCAAATGTGAAGCAGAGAACATTTGCAGGCCAGCACGAGCTCGATTTTAATTCGCTACATTTCCACAGTGAACGGAGACAGCAATCTGCAGGTCCAGCAAAAAAGGGGCACCTGCCGGTCGCCCCTTGTATCTCTCATAAGATTTAATGGGATGCTCAGATCCCTCGTTTACGCCGTAGACCTGTCATGCAGAGGGCTCCAACAACGATCGGTAGCGTCGTTGGTTCAGGAATCGTGCGAAAATCCAATGTCATGGAAGAGATTTGGGCACCATCACCTTCTCCTTCGACATTCACGGTGAATCCGTAAATAACGGAATCCCCGGCCGAGACAAAGACGTTTTCGAAAGTGTGATCAAGCGAGCCGTCGTTGTTTAGAAATTGATTTGTGTTCGCTCCGGAGTTGATGGAATAGAACCAGGTCAAACCTTCTCCTGCACTGTTAAAGACGTTTGACCCACCAATGGTAGAAGCCACTCCTGCGATATTTAACACGCCACTTTCTGTGGCCACCCAAGGGGTTGAGGATTGCAGTGTCCCAGCACCACCCCAATCCTGAACACGCATGAAGCCACCCAGCAGCGTCGTGAATTGATTGAGCGTGCCATCGGTCGAGACAGTCCCGGAGTCCCACGTCAGGACCCAGTCGCCCGTGACACTGTTGTAGGGTGATGAGCTTGAAAAACCATCAAAGGTTGTGTGGGTCACGCCGTCATTGGAGCCACTGAAATCAAGCGACTCGACGAT
>JAAEPL010000268.1 GCA_024232675.1 Planctomycetaceae bacterium | reverse complement strand
AGTTGAAACAGCAAAAGGCATCTTTTTCAAGTTTAGGAAACCGCTGAGTTAGGGCGGTAAAGTCATAATGTAAAGCTAAGTTGCTTTTTGAACTTTCTTGAGTTTTTTCTACTATTTTTGTTGGTTTTTGTGATTAGGGTTGTATTTTGTCTCTTAAGTGTGTTTTTTCTGGGTTTTGTTCGATTTAGACCTAATTTTTTCAAGTGTTGAGCCGTTACATAAAGTACAGAGAGAGGCGTGGGGTCCATTAGAGAGGGAGCCCATAAACACACAATTTAATTTGGAGAATACATCATGGGCATGACTGTAAACACCAACGTATCAGCAATGACAGCGCAGCGTCACCTTAATAACGCATCGAATGATTTAGGTCTTTCAATGGAGCGCTTGTCTTCAGGTTTCAAAATTAACAGTGCAAAAGACGACGCAGCAGGTCTACAGATCTCTAATCGTTTGAATGTTCAAAGCCGAGGTTTAGAAGTAGCAGTAAGAAATGCCAACGACGGTATTTCGATTGCGCAAACCGCGGAAGGTGCGATGAATGAAACCACTAACATTCTTCAACGTATGCGTGACTTATCGCTACAGTCGGCGAACGGGTCAAACTCCAAAGCCGAGCGTATCGCGATCCAAGAAGAAGTGACCGCACTGAACGATGAACTGAATCGGATCGCAGAGACCACGTCCTTTGGTGGTAAACGATTACTCAATGGAACGCACGGCACCGCCGCTTTCCAGATTGGTTCCGATAACGGTGAAGCCGTTATGCTCACGCTTAAAGACATGCGCAGTGATAACGCCATGATGGGCGGAAGCAGCTACCAGGCGGCAAATGGCAAAGATAAAGACTGGGTTGTGCCAGACACGGCCACCGATTTAACTATCTCGCTTACCGACAGTTTTGGTGAAGCTCAAACGTTGAACATCACAGCCAAGAGTGGTGATGACATCGAAGAGCTCGCGACTTACATCAATGGCCAAACTGACCTATTGAAAGCATCAGTAGGAGAAGGCGGTAAGCTGCAAGTTTTTGCGGGCAACAATAAAGTTTCAGGTGACGTGACCTTCGGGGGCTCACTGGCAGGCGAGCTGGCGATGGGATCATCAAACGGTGTCACCGTTGACACAATAAACGTCACTTCGGTGGCAGGCGCACAAGAATCAGTGGCCATCATCGATGCCGCATTGAAATACGTCGACAGTCACCGAGCCGAACTGGGCGCATTCCAGAATCGATTTGAACATGCGATCAGTAATTTAGACAACATCAATGAGAACGTGAATGCCTCGAAGAGTCGTATTAAAGATACCGACTTTGCGTCAGAAACGACCTCAATGACCAAAGCTCAGATTTTACAACAAGCGTCCACATCGATATTAGCGCAGGCGAAACAAGCGCCGAATGCGGCGATGAGCTTACTGGGCT
>JAAEPL010000267.1 GCA_024232675.1 Planctomycetaceae bacterium | reverse complement strand
TGCAGGTTACTTTTGAGCTGCGCGGTCTCGTCTCACTACACGGCCCGGTTAGAGTTCTCGGTTGTCGTTCCCGAGCTTCCATTCCAGCAGCCTGCCCAGGCGTGCCCAATGCTCTTTTGCAACCGGCACCGTTACACAAACCATGCTCACCGCTGGACAGAATAACCCAGCAGAACATCAGCAATGGAATTGTGAGACTCAAACAACTTGGACGCGACTTGGCAGCGACGGACCCTTTCGATCGGATAGCAAGCTTTGGCCAACTGCGTTCCCCACTGGCTCTAATATTGGACGTTTTTTTCGCTGCTCGGTGCCGCGGCGATTGGTCTGATAAATAGTAGAAGATCCCGTCCCGATAACCGTCCGCGACTACCTCAAATACGCCAACGAGCAGAAAGCTGCCAAGCAGTAACTCCGCCGAGAGCGGTGAATGTCACCGTATCGAGAACTGTTGACCGCCTCGAAAAACAGCGAAGACATCATCGAGCTTTACCAAAAACCTAACCTGCGATGATTCTTTTTTTGTACAATAAATTACTCAAAAATAACAATCAAACACCCAACCAATGAGGGGAATAACAGTGCGCACGTTTCCGAAGATACATTTCCGTTGCTTTATCGTTACCGTCTGCTTAATTTCATTCACTTACAGCTCTTTCGCCTGCACGGCCATTAATATAACTGCCAAAGATGGAACCGTGATTGCCGGAAGAACCATGGAATGGCCTTTGGAAATGAAATGGGAGTTGTTGGCCATGCCCAAAGGCACCCCGATCGAGATCAGCGCCCCCGTCGACTTAAATTTACCCGCAACTAAAATCTCCAGTAACTACGCCTTTGTGGGGATCGCACCTGGCGTCTTGGAGGGAGCACCAGCATTTCTGGAAGGTCAAAATGAAGTGGGGCTTGGCATGAGCGGTAACTTCCTGCCAGAGTTTACCGAATATCAATCGATCACCGCGGAAGATAAACAATACGTTTCCATTGTAAATTTTGGACGATTGGCCTTAGGCATGTACGGCACCGTGAAAGAATTACGAGCCGAAATTCCAAAGTACAAAGTTTGGTATGACCCCAAGGAAGTAATAGGTTCGCCGACGCCGCCACTTCTTCACTTTGTGTTCACCGACCGCAGCGGCGATAGCATCGTTATTGAGTTTGTAAAAGGCGAGATGGTGATTCACGACAATGTGGCCAATGTGCTCACCAATGCACCGACCTATGACTGGCACTTATTAAATGTCAGGAACCATCTTTCTTTATCCGCCGAAAGCACGTCGTCCGTCGAGATTGACGGCGCCAAGGTGACTGAAATTGGTCAAGGCGGAGGACTGTTAGGATTACCGGCTGATTACACACCCCCTGCGCGATTTGTCAGGGCCACTTATTTAAGTAACTTTGCCACCCAACCCGCAGGAAGTTCAGAAGCGACTCAGCTGATGGGACACCTATTAAATAATGTGGATATTCCACTTGGCGTTGCCAAGACCAAGGAGGATGGACAAATGGCCGTTGATTACACGCAATGGGTGGCGATCAAGGATCTTACCCATAACCAATTAAGCATTGCCAATTACGCAAATCGCACCAATTACATTCAAATCGATTTGAATCGAGTATTCAAATCCAACAAAACCATGCGCTGGATGATCAACGATTTGCCGTACCCCTCCAACGATATGACATCGCAACTCCTCAAATAGAGAGGGGGCATTGGCCCCTGGAAAACGCTCACGACACAGAAGCATCAACCTCAGCCGGCAACGGAAATCAGTTTCCGCAAACTCAGCAAGCCATCTGTTCCAATCTGGAAATGGACTCCCGCAAAGGAGACTGAGCCGGTGGGGTTGTGGCTTCGGTCGTCGTGTTATGGGCATCGTGGCCTCAGGCCCGGTTGTTTGCCATGCACCACGCGCGAACGGTTTCACAAGAGTGTTTAGCTTCCATTATGAACGCAGGGAAGCGACCTGAACCGAGTCCCCTCAGTTAACCATGTCCGGAGACTTCTGGCCGCGGGGCATAGAGCACCCGCACCACGCCAACGCCCTGTCGTCATCCGTAGCAAAGAACGGTGACCAACACTCCTTACCACGATTCGTTCAGGGGTGTACCCAGCGGGATTGAATTGGGCACTCGTTGGTTAGGCAGGCCAGCTTTGCAATCTCAAAGACGAGACCGCACTATCATCCAGGTTGCCAGAATCACCTCAAAGCCCAACGGCATTGGCCAATGCAATGGTGGAGGGTTCCGAGTGAAGCTCCAAGGCGCGCCGGAGATGCGATTTGGCTTCATCCACCTTGCCGGAATCAATCTCAAGAATCGCCAAATTGTGGTGGGCGGCAGCCTCCCCGTGGGCACGCGTGAACAAATCAAATGCTGCCTCTGGGTTGCCAAGGCGATA
>JAAEPL010000266.1 GCA_024232675.1 Planctomycetaceae bacterium | reverse complement strand
TTCACGCCGCCAGCCGCGGAAGAGCCGCGGCTCTTCTGGCAATTTGATCATACCGAGTCTCCATGCCGCCATCGTCCGCAATTCTTGCGTGCTGGAGGCTAGATTGGGGGCGATCGACTTCTCTCGACAAATGACCCCAAGCGCTGTGGCAAGGAACTGACCCAGCAATCCCAGATTGGGAATCCTTGACCTCTGAAAGGTCTCAGGCCAGTCGCTCTTAGGGACCTCCAAGCCGCGTTCAATCGCTGCGGAAATTTCCGGCAAGAATTTCTGCACCCGCCCGTAATCCATTCCGCGGATCGAACGAATCTTTTTCAAATCCGACGTACCGCGTTTACAAAGCTCAATCAGAAGATCGTCTCGCAGAACCCTGCGGGCCGGTAAATCTCGCGTCTTGGCAATTTCTTCACGCCACTTCCACAGTTCACGAATCACAGCCAACTCGGCTGCCGTGGAAGAGGCAATCCCAGATAATTTTCGCCAGCGGGTTGGTTTGAGATCGGCTTCGAACTCACCCTGCCGCCGATCCATCTCCTCTTCCAACCACTCCAAGCGGCCCAGGTCGGCGAGACGTTGGTTAATCTTTCGATGGATTTCTTCCAAGTACACCACGTCTTTTATTGCGTACTGAAGCTGCCCTGTGCTCAGCGGTCTTTTCCGCCAATTCGTCCGCGTCTCGTGCTTTTGTAAGGTCTCTTTGCAATAACGGCTAACCAAATTGGAATAGGCTGCTGGAAATTCCAGCCCAATCAGACCGGCCGCCACCTGCGTGTCAAACAATCGGTGGGGTCTTTTGCCGGTCTCCATAACGCAAAAACGAAATTCTTCTCGAGCTGCATGGACTACTGTTTGATGACCATGCTTTGCATCACAAATGAGATCCCACAGCGGCCTTATGTTTTGGCACTCCAGCGTATCAATGATCGCCATCTCGTCCCCGGCCGCGACCTGCAACAGGCACAACTCCGGCAGGTACCGATCCTCTGACACAAATTCCGTATCAAAAGCGATCAGCGGACTTCCGGCAATGCGGTCACAATAATCGACTAATTGCGATTCCTGCGTGATGTAGTCGAAGTCGATTGGGGAAGCCATCTGGTTGTAAATTCTCGTGATGCGGGGGCCACAGGTGGATTTTTGCCGCGAATTAATGGGCAGGGTTCTTAGCTTAACCCTCAACCGCTAAATTGAATACCATCCTTGATCATTTGCCCGTTCACATCATTCGCCCTTTCGCGTTTCCGTCGAAATCAACATTGTGATGAAACTACTTGTCAGCGTTCGCAATTTCCAAGAGGCCGAAAAAGCCATTCAGGGTGGTGCCGACATCATCGACCTCAAGGAGCCCGATCACGGGTCGCTGGGTGCAGTCTCCGCCGACCAAGCAGATCAAATTGGACAGCGACTAGCCCCACGCTCGCCTCTCAGCCTCGCCATGGGAGAACTGCTCGAACGCCAACCGGAGCGAGAACCGGCCGCTGAGGCATTGAAAAACTTTACTTTTGCGAAAGTTGGGCTTTCTGGCTGTCGCGGCGTGCCGAACTGGGAAGATCGATGGCATAAATGGGCGTCGCAGCTACCCGCCAACACAAAACCGGTGGTTGTGGCCTATGCGGACCATGGACCGTGTCAGGCACCGCCCCCCGCCGAACTCGTAGATTTCACGATTCGATCTGGCCGCAAGGTCTTTCTAATTGACACCTACCAGAAAAATGAACGAATAATTTTTGACCACGTTTCGACCACCGAATTGGCAAAATTATTTCGCACCCTGCAGCAACATTCCGTCTGCGTCGCTCTTGCCGGTTCGATTGGTGTCGAAAACTTACCCCAGGCGCTTCAAACCAGCCCCAATATCCTCGCCGTTCGCGGAGCCGTTTGCCAGAAAAACGATCGGAAAAGTGAGCTTTCCACGGAACGCGTTGCGAATTTCAAAGCTCGGCTTAAAACCCCCGCATTTTTGGCTGGCTCTTAAATCTGAGCCACTTCTTTACAACCACATTACGTCAAAAAACTAACAAACCGCAGGGCTTTCCAAAGCCAAAAGTCAAGCGATTAATAAAAGCCGCAAATCGCAATTTGGCCCTGAAACTTTTTCTTGACAAAGTCACCACCAAGCCTTCAAATATGCATCCGATTGACTGGGGTTTGGAACAGGATCCAAAAAAGAGCTCACGTCAATCAAGTCATGGATGTGCAGCGGGGCGAGGTTGCCAAAAAAAATTCGATGTGCGATAGCAACAAAGGATTAACTGTGGCCGAATCAATCTTGGAAGCCATTAAAGATGGACAATGGGACTACGAACCAGAGCACGTAAGCAGCGATCGTTTCGCTTCGACAGGTGCACTTCCTGGAACGGAAGAAAAGCTGACCATATTGGCCAGTCGGGTTCGTAAAGGACTTCCATTGTGGCATCCATCAGATCGTCGAACTTACGACGATAACGAAGAGATCTAGATGGGAAGTAATTTTACGTATTTGATTTGATCGACCAGAGCGAGAGTGCTTACTCTCGCTTTTTTTATGCGCTAAAAACAATTGCACTTAGTCGAGTCCAATCTCCATAAACGACGAGCGCAAAGGAGTCATCCAATCCATCACGACATGAAGCGTAAAACGCGTTCGAGAGTCCTCACCTGAACAATGCCGCTCAGAGGGCTACTAGTGCATTCATATTCGACCACCGGCCTGGGCGGCGTCGGCAACTAAAAAGCGCCATCGTTCACTTACTCGACCGTGACACTCTTGGCCAAGTTTCTTGGCTTGTCGACATCGCAACCACGCAGCACAGCAATGTGATAGGAGAGCAATTGCAAGGGAATGACGGAGACGATGGGTTGCAGGTACTCTTCCACTCGCGGAATGTAAATAACCTCGTCAGCGACCTCCGCGATTCGCTCATCGCCCTCTTCGGCAATGGCGATAACAGGACCGCCGCGAGCCTTGATCTCTTCCACGTTTGACATGACCTTGTCATAAATGAAACCGCGAGGCATTACAAAGACACTGGGCGTGTGTTCATCTACCAAGGCAATCGGACCATGCTTCATCTC
The DNA here is from genome assembly GCA_024232675.1 of Planctomycetaceae bacterium. Taxonomy (GTDB): domain Bacteria; phylum Planctomycetota; class Planctomycetia; order Pirellulales; family Pirellulaceae; genus CAJQPP01. The sequence goes on along the minus strand of JAAEPL010000266.1, from coordinate 5,355 downwards.
AGCCGCAGGGTAACCTTCGGCGTGAATGTAACTAATTTCTTTCAGCTTAAGTGCGCCTTCTAACGCCGTGGGAAAGTTGTAGTGCCGGCCCAGGTATAAGAAGTTATTCGCGGAGCTGTACTTTTCGGCAACGCGTCTCAAGTCATCACTGGTTTGCAACGTTTTTTCGATTAACTCCGGCAACTTCTTCATGTTTTCAATAATCCGACGTCCCTCGTTGTAGCTAATGTGCCGCAGGCGTCCAAAGTAGAGCGCCAACATCAACAACGCGACGCACTGACTGGTATAAGCCTTTGTCGAAGCGACACCGATTTCGGGACCGGCATGTAAGAAAAGCCCACCGTCTGCTTCCTGAGCAATGGAACTGCCGACGACATTACAAATCGCCATGGTCAGGTGCCCCTGCCTTTTCATTTCTCGAAGTGCAGCCAAGGTGTCCGCTGTCTCACCACTTTGCGTAATTGCAAAAATCAGAGTTTCATTATCCATGGGAGGGTTGCGATACCGCAACTCACTGGCGTATTCGACTTCGACCGGAATATGCGCTATTTCCTCGAATAGATACTCACCTACCAAAGCCGAATGCCAACTTGTCCCGCAACCCGTGAATACGATTCGCTTGATTCGACGTAAATGATGGGGCGTTAGATTCAAACCTCCGAATACGGCAGTCGCATCATCATCGCTCAAGCGACCTCGCATCGTATTAGCCAATGCTTCAGGCTGCTCGTAAATTTCCTTCAACATGTAGTGGTCAAAATCACCCAGCTCCACTTGCTCCGAGTCAATTGCCAATTCTTTGACGTCCGGACTAATTTGACCCAAGTCACGATGCGAAATGCGGAGATCGTTTTCGGTAATGATGGCTAATTGATGATCGGCCAAATAAACGATCTTGTCAGTAAAACCAGCCAAGGGAGCGGCATCACTCGCCAAGAAGTTTTCATTTTGCCCAATACCAATGACTAATGGACTGCCCAAACGAACCGCAAAGATGGCGTCGGGATGATCCTTAAACACGACCGCCAAACCGTAAGTACCGCGAAGCATCTTTGTGGCTCTGCGAATCGCCTCGGCGGGAGCAGCTAAGGGATCTTGGCTGTCGTTATTCTCTAATTCTTCTTGCAGGGCCTCTGCGATCAGGTGCCCAATCACTTCCGTATCGGTGTCAGAGCCAAAAACAAAGCCCCTTTCCTGTAGCATTTGCTTCAATTCGGCGTGGTTCTCAATCACGCCGTTATGAACAATCGCCAAATCCAGTCTACCCCCAATGTGAGGATGAGCGTTAGCTTCATTAGGAACACCGTGGGTCGCCCAACGAGTATGCCCAATACCCAGCGTGGCGGACGAGGGTTGTTTGGTAATTTTGCTGGCCAGACCTGAAATCCGCCCGACGGATTTGATGATTTCTATTTCCCCGCTACCGTTTAGGGTCGCCGTACCCGCGCTGTCGTAACCGCGGTACTCCAGGCGACGTAAGCCCTCAATTAAGAAATCGTTCGCAATTTTAGATCCAACGTAACCAACGATTCCACACATGGGACTCATCCAAATAAAATGTAGGGCGAAAAGCAGTTATTCCAGAGTAACATCCGGTTTTCCGAACCGACAATGCCCAATCCCTAGGAATTGCCAATCATTTACAAAACTTACTCTATTGGTCGTACGGCTCGTAACGCCTGCAGCGGAAGTAAGTTTTCTGACAAAATAAAAATTGACGCCCCTCGAAAACGTCTATTGAGTAAGTAACCCCCTTCAGTGACTGCGAAATATAAGATGAAGCCCCTGCCCACCGCCGAAGTAATTTCGATCGGCGACGAACTAACAAGTGGTCAACGATTGGATACCAACAGCCAATGGTTGAGCCGCCGCCTCAGTGAAATCGGCCTGCGACCTCTCTTTCACACCACGGTAGCCGACGATGAAACATTAATGGAGCAAGCATTTAACAACGCTAGGCAGCGAGTCGACGTCGCTTTAATCACCGGTGGATTGGGTCCGACGGGCGACGACCTCACTCGCCAAGTAATCGCCAAAGTTGCCGGTGTCCCCCTGCTTACCGATGATACCGCCGTACTTTACATCGAGGAATTATTCGCCTCGCGAGGGCGTACGATGCCTGAAAGTAATCGCGTTCAGGCGATGTACCCCGCGGGCGGGTGCCTGATTCCCAACCTTACAGGGACTGCCCCTGGCGTTGATCTCCAAACGCAAGGCAATGGCCAAACATGTCGGTTCCTGGCGTTTCCGGGAGTGCCTGCCGAGCTCAAGCCCATGTGGTGGGAATATGCACGACCAGCCATCCTGAAACAATTTCCGGAACTTGGAGTCATCGTCCACCATGCCATTCACTGCTTTGGTTTAGGAGAGAGCGATGTGGAACGTCGCTTGCCGGACCTGATTCGGCGGGGACGCATCCCCACGGTCGGAATCACCGCAACCAAAGCGACCATCACGCTAAGAATTTCAGCCGCTGGAACCGATGAGCGTGAATGCCAGGCGATCATAGAACCGACGGCAAAACTGATTCGAGATGAATTCACCGAATATATTTTTGGCGAAAACGAAATCACCTTGCAGGAAGTCCTGATAGCTTTACTGAGAGAACAACGAGCCACGCTTTCCGTTGTGGATCTGGGAGGCTGCAGTCTTATTGCGGAGTGGCTGAATGATGCCGATCCGACGGGGCAGATTTACCAAGGCAGCCTATGTCTATCGCAGCATGAGCATGGCAAATCCATGGAGAACCTTGTGAGCACGGCACAAGCCACGTTCGATTCCGACTACGTTTTGGCGATTGGCCCGATCTTAAAAGATGCTGAGATCGCTCAGAGAGATGTTGCCATTTATCGGGGTGAAAAACAGATAGTGGAGCGATTTCATGCTGCCAGCAACCCTTCCATTGTGGTGCAGCGGTCTGTCAAGCAAGCTCTCAATTTCATGAGACAGGCCGTTCAAGCCGGAGAGATCTAAGCCACGGTAGACCCGCAGCAAAGACGCTGCGCGTCTTCGCTTAGTCAGCCGCACCGATTTCGGCTGGCAACTCAATCAGCTCTGGGGGACGCCCTAACTCAGTAATGACCATCCAACGACCGTCCGAGGAAATCTCAACCTGCCTTACACCACTGACGTGTGTCAATTCTCCGCCGTCAGGCCCTCGGTGCTCGTAACCGATAAACTCCCGAAAGGTATTGTCTGTTTTGTAATCAACGACTTTATGGGTGATTTCGTAATCCGTTTTGTATTCCTCCGAGGCGATGTGCCTTTCGAATTTACGGACTTTCCAGCGCGGATGATTGGTTCTGGCATCACCAATGGGTAGATAGATCATCTGAATTTCCCCCTGCGAATCCTGGACGCTCACGGCCGTGCCATCAGCGGTAACTTCCACGCCCTGAAAACCATCCTTACCCAGCAGCGAAGTTGGTTCGGTCACCGATCGAGAAACGGACCCGCGAAACTCCTTGACCACGGCGCCTGTAAGTGTGTCCCGCAAAATGAAAACTAATTCGTTGGTCACCTTATCTGCTTGGCGGGAAATCTCTTGATGGTTGGTTTGGACCACATAGCGGGCCGCGGGACGGGGAAAGAAACGAGCGTCGGGAATATCGATTTGTGCAGGTGGCATCTCCCGCACCAATGTACTGATCCGTTTGAATTCATGGGTTCCCGAGATCTCACACCACTCAAATAGTGCTGCCTCCGTCGTGGTCAGGGTCACGCCGGCCATTTGCATGCGTTGTAACGCTGTCTTGTGATCCAGTTCATGTCTTGAGCCCATGGCGTCCACCGCTACCCAAACATCAAACCCCATAGCGATGAGATCCAACGCGGTTTGCTGAACACAGACATGAGTTTCGATCCCACACAATAATATCTGGTGTCGATTTTTTTCTTTTAATTGCTGCACAACGTTGTCGCAGTTGCGGCAGCTGAAAAGAGATTTTTCGTCATCTACAGATAGCCGTTCGGACAGCAAAGACACGGTCTTTCCCAGACCTTGGGGGTATTGTTCGGTGCACAAGGATGGCAAACCTAGCACATCGGCTCCGTCGATCAGCCGCCTTGTATTCCAAACCACTGTCGAGTGATCCAGGATATGGCTCACCAATTTTTCCTGAATATCAATTACCAACAACGCCGCGGTATCTCGGGACATCAACATAGGGCTGCGAGCAGACGGCGGCGTTGAGCCCTGGGTATCGGCATTAGCCGCCGACTCGGGAAACGGCTGGTTTCCGGTCACAGGAATCGAATCGTTCTTTTCCGCGTTATCATTTTTATTTTTGTTCATTCCAACAGACTACCCCATTAAGGGAATTTCGATAAGTCAGCAAAGACAATTTAGCACCTATCCAAAACGAGGGTTTTTCGGCAAAATCAGGGCAAACTCTTTACCTTCTGAGACTCCATGAAATTCCACGCCACCACAATATTAACCGTACGGGATGAGCACACCGTCGCCATGGGCGGTGACGGCCAAGTGACTCTCGGTTCCGCCGTAATGAAGGCTGATGCGGTTAAAATAAGACGCGTTTTGAATGGGCAGGTGCTTTGCGGATTCGCCGGCAGCAGTGCTGATTCATTCGCATTAATGGAACGTTTTGAAGAAAAACTCCGCGATTATCCGTCCAATATTCAACGCGCGGCCACCGAACTGGCGAAACAATGGCGAATGGATAAGGCCCTCAGGCAATTGGAGGCCCTGCTGTCGGTTTCCGATGCCAGGTGCTCCTTGCTGGTAAGCGGCACCGGTGATGTGATCATGCCCACCGACGGTATTATCGGAATCGGTTCGGGTGGCAATTATGCGATTGCCGCCGCTCGAGCTTTACGCGAGAACACCGATATGAAACCCGTAGAAATTGTTCGCAAAGCTTTGGAAATTGCCGGAAGTATTGACATCTACACTAACCAGAACATCGTCGTGGAGGAAATTCCGTGCCAAGCATAACGGCCCCAGAAACAGGGGCTTCGGCTTCTCAGGCAACCGCTTTAACACCTCGACAGGTTGTCGAGGAACTTGATCGCTACATCATCGGCCAAGCCGATGCCAAACGCGCTGTGGCGATCGCCATGCGCAACCGTTGGCGACGCCAACAGTTGGGCGAAGAGATGAAACGCGAAGTCGCACCCAAAAATATTCTGATGATCGGCTCGACCGGTGTCGGGAAAACCGAGATCGCCCGCCGCTTGGCTCGCTTAACGAACGCGCCGTTTATCAAAATTGAAGCGACCAAATACACGGAGGTCGGTTACTACGGACGCGATGTAGAGAGCATGGTGCGTGAACTTGTCGACAATGCGATCAGCCTAGTCCGAGTTCACGAACGCGAAAAAGTCGAAGCGGAAGCG
>JAAEPL010000265.1 GCA_024232675.1 Planctomycetaceae bacterium | reverse complement strand
GTAAAAACCATGAACGCAATCGATATTTTAGGCGACTTGTTGGGACACAAAACCAGTGGCGGAGGGCTGGGTGGTGATGTCCTGAAAGATATCTTTCGCCGGGGTAGTACTCCCAAACGGGGTTCCGCGAATCGGGGCTCCGCGAACCGTCAAAGCAAGCCCGCCAGTTCCCGTGATATCCAACAGGATGCCGAGGATCTTGAAGACTTATTGAACGTCGCTAACGATCGCTCTAGTCAACGCACCCACTCCTCGGGCAGGCATGAAAATCGCCCCCACCAGTCCACGCATCAGGCTCCCCCCATCTCGGTTCCTACCTCACGGCCGTCAGGGAGAACCCAGCATCGCTCCTCAGAACGATCGCTGGAAAAAGACAATCAGCACGCCGAAATTTTGATTGAGGCGATGCTGAATGCAGCCAAGTCAGACGGGGAGATCAATCCCGAGGAACAACGAGCCATTATGAAACGGCTGGATAATCAACCACGGGAAGCTCTAGAATTTGTACGTAACCAGATGGAAGCACCGCTGGATCTAGATAGCTTTGTCCGCAAGATCCCTCTGGGGATGGAGAAACAGGTTTATACGATGTCCCTGATTGCGATCAACTTGGATACTCGTGGAGAAGCGAATTACCTGCTAGATTTGGCCTCCGGCTTACGCCTGGACAGCGATACGTGCGAACAAATTCACCGACAGGTTGGAGCACCCAGCCTCAAGTAACCAGCTCGCCATTCATTTTTTTAATTTTGGGTAATCAAAGGAACAGAACCATGCATTCAGGTGGATTACTAGGCGCACTCTTAATAGGCGCGATTTGCGGATTTCTTGCTGGGAAAATTTTAAAGGGGCGCGGTTTAGGCATCCTTGCGGATATCGTCGTAGGTATCCTCGGCGCTGCGCTTTTCGGATTCCTGTTTGGAAGCTTCAACTTGTTTAATACTCCGATCTTGAATGAGGTGTGCGGGGGCACGATCGGGGCAATTATCTTATTGTTTATCGTCGGATTATTTACGAAATCAAACTGACCAGGCGCGGTTTTGTTTGGTTCCCACACGGCACGGTTGCGGCTTCCCTCGGAAAGCCATTTCCGCTGCCGTTTTTTTATCTTGCAGAAACGTTTAACCCGCTGCGGTCAGGCAGCTCTTTGCTGGGAATTCCCCACCTTCTGTTCCGGGCACGAGCCATGCATGGTGAGAGAAACCACCGCTTCTGTGCAATCGTCATCGCTCAATTTAGTGTTCTCGTCGGCAGCTGTGCTTTTCGACAAGCCAGCCGTTTGGCGTTGGATAGACCAGTCGATTAAGTTCTCGATACGCAAAATTCGTCCTATGACGACCCACAAGGGCAACAGCCAACCAATCAAAAACCCTTGCCGTCTTTGACGCCATAGATGCTTGAATTCTGCCCCACTCAATTCGGGGTTCAGGGCCCTGACCATCGACGCTGACGGGATCCACGTGAGAAAACGCAACGCGCGAAGCGGATGTTTCTTGAAGACGTCACCTGGTTTTCGATCAGGATAAGACGCCTTCCACAAATGGGCCGCATACGTGGACGGGTGGACCAGTGTTTTCATGCGACCTCGTCCCGGCAAACGCTGTCCCCAACGTCGATTAAGATTCTGTTGGCGAATTCGCTGCTGCTGTTCAGTCGGTAAATTGACTTTACCTGACCATACTCGAAACACCCAAAGACACTGCATTTCCGTCATTAAAGGGATCGAGCCAATGATCGGTCTGGAAAAACCTAGAAATGCTAAAGAGGGATCATCCATGGGAAAAATGAAATGAAAGTGCTCATCGAGGCTCCCTTGGTTGTAGGGATGTGGCAGGAAGGGGCAATCGAACTGATAACCGAAACAGCAAATCACATGGGTAAAGCTGGTTCGCTGGCCGCTTTGAAATTCAACTTCTTTTCCACGGACTGCGACCACGTCGTCCTGCGGCGTCACACGACCCGTCGCCACATGCTCCACGGAATGCCCATTCTTATTGAAGAATTGCTGTCCGTATCGATAACGGTTTCGCCAAACAGGAACCCCATGACCAAAATAGCCTCGTAGACGACCTGTCGACAAAAAATCAGCGATGTACCGGCGACCCGGTGCTCCCTTTTTGAAGGGACTCGCGGCTGCGATCAAGGGACTCGCCAATTGATCCAATGGAAAATCATGCTTTCCGAAAAGCCCGGGACCGGGCCGACTGTGAAATGGCGTCTTGCGCAGAAAATGCTGTCCGCCACGAATCGCCCAGGTAACTTGCGCTGGCGTTTTCACCAGCAGATCAACCAAATCAGAAGCGGTTTCGCCCCCGCCATAAATCAGCACACGATCCTGTTCCGAAAAATCAGACGGGCGAACCTCTTTGAGGTCACCTGCATGCCAAAGCTGTCCGGTAAAATTAGATACGGGTCCCGAGAGAGGTTTTTGCTTATGATTGGATCCTGCACAAACGGCAAGCTTGGCCACTCGAATATTCTGAGTGACTCCCGCCTGTTCATAAGTAACCTCCCATTCTTGGCCGACTTTATTTACCGATTTAACGGTGCAGCCCAGGTGAAGATGCTCGGTCAGTCCAAAGTTCGCTGCGTATTGCTGGAGGTAATCCAAGACCTCCTCATGATGCATAAAGTGCCCCACTTTTTCGTCCATGAAAAAGTCAGACGCTTCCGTCACAACCCGTGATGAAGATGAAACCGTAGACTTCATTACGGTCGTCGTTGCCGGGTCATCAGTGTAATTCCAAACACCACCAAGACCCTCTCGACGTTCCAGCACGATCGGCTGCAAACCGTTTTCTAATGCGTATTTACAGGCATACAGTCCCGACCATCCCGCTCCGATAATGCAGACATCCAAGCCCATTCTTATATCCCTGTCCTTTGGCTCCTTGCAAGCGAATGTGACGGTTTGGCAGTATCGACGCTGCCTTCTCATAGCCCACCTTCGCACGCTTCCCTGCGTCTCTCTGCTGCCAAATTTACCGTATAGGGTCATTTTTCAGCAATGGAATTTTGCCGTTGCAAGCAGCATCGGACGAATGGCTCTCAACTGATATAACAAAGTTTCAGGGAAAACATCGTCGAGAGGCATAATTCATTGCAAGCTATCATGGAATTCCTCCCTTCCTGGCTACCACTCAACTCCGTTTGGGTCTGGTGGCTTGGCGGTGCATCTCTACTCACCTTTGTGGGAACGCTCATCGCCATCCCCTTCCTGGTCGTAAAGATCCCAGCGGACTACTTTGCCTATCCACAGCGTGAGCACATGGCCTGGCAAAAATACCACCCCGCGATCCGCTGGTGTTTTCTGCTCGGCAAAAATTTTCTCGGAGCGGTTTTACTGCTCGCCGGCATCGCCATGTTAGTACTACCCGGTCAGGGCCTGTTAACAATGCTCATTGGTATTCTGCTCATTAACTTCCCCGGCAAATACCAAGTCGAAAAGTGGTTAGTCACGAAGACACCCGTCCTCCGAGCAGCCAATTGGTTACGACTCAAAGCGGGTCACGACCCCATTCAAGCTGTCCCTGAAGAAGAGCACTCCAATCATGATTTGCCTAATTCGTAAATGATCTTGGTGAGCAACGCCCTAACTTGAGCCGCTCTGCCTGCCGATTTACAAGGCATTTTTCAACGTTCGAAATCTTCACCCAGATTCAAAAACGACTCAAAAATCACAGGCACGTCGGGCAGTGCCTCAATGAAGGCGCGGCCGTAACGGCGCTGATGAATCCGCGGATCGAGTACCACCACGATCCCCTCATCTTTTGAGGTGCGAATTAGTCGGCCAAAACCTTGCTTAAATTTGATCACGGCCTCCGGAACCTGGTAATCCATGAACGGGTTACCGCCAGCTTCCTTGATCGCCTCCATACGAGCCTCCAGCAACGGATGGTCGGGCACGCTAAAAGGAAGTCGCGTGATTATCACGTTCTGCAGCGCCTCGCCGGGCACATCGACTCCCTGCCAAAAACTATCGGTTCCGAAAAGAACACCGCGGGAATTCTTGCGAAACATCTCTAGCAGGCGACCACGTGGCACGCCGTCGGCCTGCGAGTACAGCGCGTAATCATTTTGTGTCAACCAAGGGGTCAATTGCCTAACGGTACGCCGCAACACGTCATAACTGGTAAAAAGGACGAACGCGTGACCATCTGTTTTTTTCACGTAGTGCTTAATCGCCTCCAGCGATTGCCGAAAATGTGTATCACGGTCCTGAACTGGATCTGCAATATCTTTTACCAATATCAACTTGGCTTGCAGCTGGTAATCGAACGTGCTGTCCAATTGCGATTGCTGGCAGGTCGTCAATCCAATTCGATTACGGAAAAAGTCGAAAGAACGTTCTCCCCCCGTACCCAGTGTTGCGCTTGTGAGAATCACGGAATCGGTTTTGTCGTACAGCTCCTGTCTCAAAGTTGGCCCCACTTCAATGGGCGCGGCTTTCAATTCCATAGTCCTTTTGCGTGCTTGCCGCTGCCGAGACTCTAACCAATAGACCGTGCCTTCCATTTCTTGCAATCTCCACTGCTCCAGGGCAACCGACACGCCCTCAATGCGACTTTGAGCAGCCAGCAGATCTTGACGTTCGGAATCATCTTTCTGTTGATTCCCTAACTTTTTCAAATAGCTGGCCAACTTATCTAACACCGGGGTCAGCGAATTCTTGACGATCCC
>JAAEPL010000264.1 GCA_024232675.1 Planctomycetaceae bacterium | reverse complement strand
TCCTGACCCACGACATCGACCATTTGTGCGAACGAAATATTTTCGTCGTGGCCGCTCTCAGCTTTCGTAGCAGGTGTGAAGATGGGCTCATCAAATCGGGCACAATTTTGCAAACCAGAAGGCAAATCGATCCCGCAGACGCTTCCCGTATTTTGGTAATCCTTCCATCCGGACCCCACGAGATACCCACGTACCACGCATTCGATAGGTACCACCTCACATTTTTTTACAATCATACTGCGGCCTTGTAACCAGTCCGCATCCAAACCATCAGGCACATCGATGTTACTGACATCGACAGAAACCACATGGTTTTCGACCGGCAAGCGATCGAACCAAAACATGCTAATCATGTTCAGGACACGTCCCTTATCCGTAATTTCAGTCGGGAGAATCCAGTCAAATGCACTGATTCGATCTGTAGCCACCATCAGAAAATGATCGCCCAAATCGTACACATTGCGAACCTTACCTTTTCGTACGAGCGTGCTATTCATAGCTTCGTTCAATTTTTCCGGTTGAGTCGAAATAGGGTTATCGGTGGCCCAAACCACCAAACGATATTTGCCGGAAGTCTAAGCGACGCAGGCTCGCGAGAAAAGTAGTTAAACGGCAGGCAGAGACCGGTTCTCACAAAAACCTACCGCTGAAATAATGGGGTTTGGGGTGCTGCACCCCGGAAAAAATCAGATACCATTACGTGCAGGAGTCGGGGAGAGTAATACTAGGAAAAATATATGGGTCAGTATCGATTTTCAATTCCCGATTCTAGCCGTTTTTCGATGGATTCACTGATGGCAAGCCAGATTGTCGGCTTGGAGGGGATTCCGTGGCCTGGAAAGGCCATCCTGCATGAGGGCATTCTGCACGTCACGCGGAATAACAATGTTTCTGGACGCTTATTGGTGCGCTGGCAAACAAAACGGTTTGGCGATCTCGCCTTGCTAACGGGCACGTTGCCAGAATCCGAAACTGCGTACGCCATGGAATTGGAAATAACGCGAGGGTGTCTCAACCGTTTACGTAACCAGATAGCCATTTGGCTCGAAGGTGGACTCCCGATTTGCGAGGAAATCCAAGATCGGCTCCACATTCTGGTTGAGCAATTTGCAGAAGCATTATTTTCCGTAAACGACCGTGTTAAGCAGACCCGAATTTGTGAAACCATCATTGATGAAACGGTCGAGCTGATGTTCGAGGTGACGGATGAATTCAGTCGACAGATTGCAGCTTTTCAAGAATCGCACCCGGATAGCGTCCCTGTTTTTGCGGGCACCTGTATCGACGAAGCGGCGGCGGCTTCATTACCTGCCCCCGTTCTCGCCCTTGCAGCACAAAAAACCGGCCAACCCACCGCCACCGAGCCACCCGATTTAACATTAACCAGCCAGGCGATGGAATGGGCGGACGAAGCGGGGGAACACCCTGTGCGGATCGTCGGGCCCTTACTGCCATTTGATAACCCGCAACTTCCACATTGGCTTCCCGAAGATACCTCGTTTGAGAAACGCCTGGAACTTGCCAAACGAATGTGCCGAACGCTTGGAGATAAGTTCGGTCGGCACCGGAAAATTTTGCACGTCGTCTCAGGCATCAGCGGGGTAGGGCACCAACACTTTAATTACCCCCAACAATTACAGATGACGTTGGAAATGCTGGAGGCTTACGAGCAGAAAGCACCTAATCAATCCATGTTAATCAGCTTCGACCAACCTTGGGGCGAGCGTCTTTCCATGTCCACGGGTGGCACGCCCGCAATGGAAATTGCGGATTCACTCATTAGCCGGGGAGCAAGAATTGCCGCCCTCGGATTAGAATTCAATCTCGATTATTGGCCGCATGGATCGCTAATTCGTGATCCGTTGCAATGGGTTGATCTGATCGATCGCTGGTCCCAGTTTGGATACCCGCTGGTGATCTACCTCTCTGCGCCCACGGGTCAGATGGACCCTACGGCGAGTGGTCGTTTTTACCAGACGATCGGCAGCACCGCTCCCTCCACGGAATTTCCTGAGTACCTGAAAACCATCTTCAATTTGCTGGCTCAGCGGCCCTGGGTCAAAAGAATTATCTGGCGGAGCGCAACGGATTTCGCGAACGCCAGGTTCCCGTTTTCAGGCTTGGTGGCTTCCGACGGGAGCAAAAAACCCATCTTCGATACGTACCAGCAACTTATCAGTGAAGCTCGCAAACCTTCCTTTGCCGACGGCGATTCTTAACATCCCCACACGGCAACGCTTCCAGGGTTTGGTACCCGCAGTGCGATCTATTCGGCACGCCGTAAGCATACGAGGCACACGTCGTCGTCTTGTTTGGCACCGTCAAGGTGTTGGTTAACCGAAGCGATCAAGGACTTTCCAAAATCACTGCATGAGCCCCAGGGTTTCTCAGCCAGTTGATCGATGATCCGCTGATGACCAAACTGTTCCGCTTGAGGATTCTGGGCCTCATTGACACCGTCGGTGTATAAAACAACCATGTCGCCCTCCTCCAGGGAAATGGAGAACTCTTCATACTCAAAGCCTCCCATGATTCCGACCGGCAACCCAGATTTCTCGGTGCTTAACTGATAAGTTTGACCGTCCTTTTTACGGACAATGGGCGGTGGATGCCCGGCATTGACGATGGTGAGCTGGTCGTTTTCTCTGTTCAACAGGGCCAGTACCATCGTGGCAAACTTGTCGAGATTCAGATTGCTTATTGCTTGATTCAACTGGTTCATGGAAGTCGATGCCGGCTGCGATTTCGCCAATGCAAAGCGGGATTCGGCCGATACTTTTGCCATCAATAACGCCGCTGCGATTCCGTGCCCCACGACATCCCCGACTAACATAGCCAGACGGTGGTCATCCAGAGAGATGTAATCAAAGTAATCACCGCCGACGTGGGAGGCGGGTAAGTAATAATCAAACAACTCGTATCCCGAAAATTCTGGCACAATGGCCGGCAGCAAACTCTTTTGTACCTCTTTGGCCAGTATGGCGTCACGCTCCCATTCGTCTGCCTGTTTTTCCCGCTCATACATATTGGCCTTGTCGATTGCTGCACTGGCTTGAATCGCAACCGTCGCAAGAATATCCAAATCTTCGGTTTGAAAACTTATCGCGTTGCTAAGCGAGTCAAGTTGAATGACCCCAACCGAATGTCCATCGGT
>JAAEPL010000263.1 GCA_024232675.1 Planctomycetaceae bacterium | reverse complement strand
TAAACAAGCTATCTACGGGTGGCGCGGAGGTGTCGCAGAAATATTCGATGAGGTGCAAAACGAGTTTTCTGAGCAAATCGAATCTCCGAGTAACCGCAGCAAAAGCTGGCGTTCCAGTCCCGCAGTAATCGAAACGGTGAACCAGGTTTTTTCACAAATCGATAACTGCAGTGCCCTCAAGGAACAAAAGGAGATGTTCCAATCGTGGCAGAGAGGTTTTAAGCCTCACACCACCGAACGGACGGAATTGGCAGGACAGGTGACCTTCGAAACCACGTTAGATAAAAACACCCACCACGCAGAAGTGGCGGCTCGAATCCAACAGATCTCAACAGAATTCCCCCAGCATTCCATTGGGGTCCTAGTCCGCACCAACAAGGAAGTCGCCAAGTTAATTTTCGAACTCAGTTCCATTGGGGTCCACGCCAGTGAAGAGGGTGGCAATCCGCTTACCGATTCGGCAGGTGTCAACCTAATTTTGTCGGGGCTGAAACTGATGGATCACCCGGACGATACCATTGCCAGATTTCACGTTCTTAATTCACCCCTTGCAGCCACCTTTGGCCTCACCAAAAACAATTTCCAGGAAAATGATTTACCCTTGCGGGCTGTCGTTCAGGAAATGCGAATGAAGTTAATCGGCAATGGTTATGGAGATCTGCTAAGTGAATGGGCGAAGACCATCGAATCTCACTGCACATCACGGGAGTGGTTCCGTGTTGGCCAGCTCATTGAAAAAAGTTATAGCTTTTCCGCCGCTGATCACCTGAGAACTTCGGATTTGATCCAATGGGTAAAAACACAAAAAGTGTCAGATCCTACGTCAGCGTTAATTAACGTAATGACATTCCACAAATCCAAAGGTCTGGAATTTGACATTGTGATCTTACCAGACCTGGACTTCGACCGTGGTATGGAACCACGTTATGTTGTGGGACGCAACTCTCCCACAGAGCCAATTGATCTCGTGTGTCGGTACATGAACAAAACAACACGGGGCCAATTACCCAGCGAATTTAACAAAGCATTTGATGATCAATTGCAAGGCAGTATCCATGAGATGTTGTGCACGATTTATGTCGCCTTAACTCGAGCCAAGCATGCCATGCACATGATTGTTCAACCGGATCAGCATGCGAAACGCAAAACCGCAGCTGGTTTGATCATGGCTGCGCTGCAAATTGACCACGATCCCAAAAAGAATCCGAGACAGGGTGAGATCCTCTGGGAAACTCATTGCGGTGTCTGGGAACCCATGCCGACGGCCGACCCTGACGAAAAAGTGGAAGCTCCAATAAAGATCATCAATTCCATTCCCTTCGCCCCATCATCGACTCACCGAAACCTACCTTGGGAAAGTCCTTCTGGGCGAGAGGGCGAAAGCACTTTTTCCTTGGGCAAGATGTTACAGAGAGAAGACAATCAGGATGCTCGGATATATGGCTCGCTGATCCATAAATGTTTTGAGTACGTGGAATGGCTTGAGGACGGCATTCCCGAAATCTCGTTCTTAACGCAACAACTCCAATTGGTTGAGGGAACGACACCCAGCCAAGTCGAAAATGCCATAAAAAAGTTCCAGCAAATTTTGAAAAATCCCGAAACCGCTCAACTATTAAGTCGCCAGCAATACGCGGCTGATTTATTTCAGTCCTACGATAAACTGGTGATCGAGAACGAACGGCCGTTCGAGGTCCGCTTGGGTCAAAACATCATGAATGGGTTTATCGATCGGCTGGTACTTTTAATTCGCGACGAAAAGGTCATCGGTGCTGACATCGTAGATTTCAAAACCGATTCGGTACCCACCGATTCTCCGGACGATCTGCAGAAACGAGTGAACGTTTACAAACCTCAGATCCATAGTTACCGCGACGCGGTAGCGGCGATTTACGGCCTCTCTCTCGATGATATTTCGGCCAGGTTGATGTTCGTTGCCATTGACCGACAAGTGCCCATTGGCTGATACTTCACCCAATGAAACAGGTGAAACCTACCCCACTGGGATCTCGAATCCGCGTATCGTCAGCCGGCATAGAGATTGATCTCCGGAAAGTCCATGGCCAAACAAAAACCTATCAGAAACGAAGATCTCAACTCGCTACCTCCTACGCCTCACAAGCGATTAGGACAACCCGACTTGGTTTTCGGAGTCCCCCGCCAGCGTCTGTCACTGACGATTCTTTTTCTCGGCGTCACCATTGGCAGTTTCATCATGTGGGCCGTGTTCCAACGCCCTCCCTTGTTAGATGAATACACCTACGAAGTGGTCGCAGAATACCCTCACGACACCGCCTCGTTCACACAAGGCCTGGTCTATCGTGACGGTTACGTTTACGAGAGTACCGGCAGATATGGCCAATCGAAGATTCGAAAGATCAAACTAGAGGACGGTACTGTCGTCAAAGAAAAGAAACTGGATGACAGTTATTTTGGTGAAGGTCTGACGCTAGTCGATGACAAACTGGTACAGCTTACGTGGAAGGAAAACACCGGCTTCGTTTACGATCTGGACTTAAACCCGATCGGCGAATTCAATTACGAGGCACAGGGATGGGGACTCACCTTCGATGGCCGCAACCTCATCATGAGCGACGGCACATCGAAACTGACCTTTCTTGATCCTGAGACTTTCACCCCGGAAAAGAGCGTGTTTGTACGAAAAGGCAACACACGCATGCCTGACATTAATGAATTGGAATGGGTCAACGGCACTATCTTTGCCAACATCTTTCAGGACGACATGATTTACCTGATCCAACCTATGGACGGAAAGGTGATGGGGCGAGTTAATTTTCAAAAATTATACCCGCGTTCCCAACGCACCAGTCCCAACGAAGATGTTATGAATGGGATCGCCATTCAAACGGAAAAAGAAAATACGCTTTTGGTAACCGGCAAGAACTGGCCGAAAATTTACGAAGTGAAGTTGAAAAAGCTTAATCCCAACAAGCAGTAACGGATATTCGCAGGAAAGCTGTGCGACAGGCCTCTTGGCGATACTAATCCTGCAACACTTGCTCGATTATCGCCTCGAATTGACGGCGTAATTTCTGATGAGCTGCACCGGTCGCAGGCCCCGAAAAACCGGTATAGATCGCCTTCACATTCCCTGTTTGATCCAAAAAGATCATGGTTGGATAAGAGCGTACGCGATCGAGCACCCGCAAGCGTGCGGTGGCCGCGGCTTTATCTGCCACACCCGCTAACAACAACGGATACTTAGTTTCGTTCCGTATCGCAAATTGGCGTACCTGTTCCGCGTCTGTCTCGAAATCACCGGTTAATTCGAAAGCCAATCCAATAATTGAAAGACCTCGCTCCCCGTAAGTCTCATGCAATTCGGAAAGGTAACGCCCTGCGTCGTGGCAATTAGGGCACCAACTGCCGAAAACCTCAATGATGCGGCATTGCCCGGCAAACTCCGGTGCGTCTAACGACTTCAGCTCGTTTTGTAGATTGGGAAACTGCAGCTCCGACAACGGAACCTTGTCCATCCACTCTGTCTGCCCGAAAGCGTCCGGTAATTGGGCGTTTGGATCAGCCGTGGCCGTCCATTTGACACGATACCAGCTACCAGATCGAAAGCCTCCTGCAATCCCTTGAGGCGTTTTCTTAGCGGTCAGCAAAAACGCATGAGCTCCGTCAAAACAAGACATTCGCAATTCCCCGTTGACGACCCCTCCCGCCAAATACCGATAGTCCCCCGTCGTCGTAAGCACGGTACCTACGACCTGGTTGGAGGGCGAAACCTGCTTTAGCACCGCGACCGCCAGATCCTTACTATCTTCGAATTTCAAAGACCAACGGCCGAGGAAGTCACTCGGGTCAGACCATTCGGGGTGAACGTAACGCGTTGCGGAAACCGGAACAACCGCCTGTTCCTCTTTGCCCCTCCGTTTCTTCCATTCACCCACCATGGATTGGTAATCGTTGGATAACTGCAAGGAAAGGGTCGATGCGTAATGGGGAATTTCAATGACCAAGGAGCGATCAGCGATGGCTACAGGGCCGACGGAGATCTCCTCCAAACCATTGATCAGACTAGCCGCCCATTGTCCATCCCGCTCGGATAATTTGACACGGAAGGGGAGTATCTCAGGCACAGATTTGGTACCGACATTCAATTGAAACTGCCAATCACCATCCAGTCCCTTCCCTTGCCCCCACGCCGGACTATCCGCAAAAAAAAGCAGCATGATACCGACTAAAATAAAAGGGTAACTATTCAACAGGATGACTCCTAAATTTATGGGATGGCGTCCTCAGTCTAAGGGAACCACTGTCGAACTACTCAACCTACCGTTTCGGTAAGGACCCGTCACGACAACGTCCCAGATTCGCACTGTAAAAAAAGCCTCTGTCTTGTTTGACAGAGGCCTTGGTGAGTTACTGATTGAGTGAATCCCTTACTTGTTCGCGGGGTCCTGCTTTGCCTGCTTTTGCTCAGGCTCGCCCTGCAATTGCACAGAATAAAGTCGTGTGCGATCAGTTAGGAACATCTTTCCGTTAGCGATGGTCGGTGTACTGTAGATCGAGGAGTTATTGATCGTGTCGTACTTTTTCACCAAGTTAGCCTCGTTTTTATCAGCTTCAAAAACGAACAATGTGCCATCTTCGGAGCCGAGAAAGACTTTTCCGTCGACCACCATCGTGGATCCCCAAACACCGGTCAGAAGATCTTCTTCCCAGTATCTCGCACCGGTTTCAAAATCGATGCAGTGGACGTAACCGCTGAGATCAACAGCATAGACAACGCCGTCGGCAATCGACACGGTCGACATCGTGCGACGGAAAATACTGCGTGGTCGCTTGCCACTGTTATCCGTCCCGCCGTAGTGCCAAATAACGCCTGAATTCGGGTTGGGAGTACCTTCTTCGCCAATCTCGCCTAGTTGCTCACTGATGTCGCCCGTCTTCGTGGCATCAATCCGCCAGAGATGACCAACGCCCTCACCATGCTCGGGATCCTGCCCTACAGCGATTACGACGCTATTGTCTTTGAAAACACCCGTGGAAATAACCGCGTTACGCGTTCCGCGTCCGCCCAGTTCCCAAACCGTTTTCTTCGGGTTCATGTCGAATTTCCAAATCTCGTCACCCGTTTCCGCGTCGAGAGCGTAAAGCCACCCGTCACCACCTGGGAAATAGACCTGTGCTTTCCCATCCACAATTCCGATGGTGGGAGAACTCCATTGACCGTGCAATACATCCGCTCCGGGTTGATTTTGTTCCCAAACAACTTCGCCGGTATTTTTATTGACGGCGAGAAAACTGGGAGCTCGAGGCGAAGGAAGTTCCAAGTGAGCCTCATCGACACCATTGGAGGTCAGCAAATAAACCATATCGCCGTAAACGACAGGTGAACTGGTTGCCAAGTTATGCGGAAAAACTCCCAGCTCTTCGATCATGTCCAGGTTCCAGATAATATCGGCATCTTGCATCTCCACATCGACTTCGTCTTTGTAGGGACCGTCATTGCCATCTTGGAAGCCATCGATATCGAGGCACATCAATTCACACCGATTCGTAACCACCCAAAGCCGACCTTTGCCGTCTTCTTTATTTTCGGAGAGTTCCACAGCGGGTGTGGAACAAATTCCCTGAAGTGGCCAATCACTAACGCGGCCAATGGTCAGTTTGTCACGGGTCAATTGCCAAATAAATTCACCAGTTGCCTCATCAAAGCAAAGCACGACCCCTTTGTCCGGAGCAGGCTTGCCTTCTTCGCCAGCGTACTTGGGGCGATACTTAGCGCCATTGTTACAGCCCACGAAAACTCGATCTCCGGCCACAATAGCATTCCCATAAGTCTGAGAACCCAGGTTGGAGACCCAGTTAACCCGCTCGCCTTCCTGGAGATTAAATTCCAGGTCGAGATCGGATAATGGGCTGACCATATTACGATCAATGGATCCACCCCACATGGGCCAATCCCCAGTTGTTTCTTCTTGGACGACAGCTGGCTCAGGCGTTGCTGCGACCAGGTCAGTGCTCGCCGTCGCAACAGCACTCACGACCGTGGGATCGACAAGTCCATCCGGCGCGGCAGCATTTACCATTGCGCCAACTCGAGAAACGGTCTGACAACAGGCACCGCCTTCACCACAGCTCCCAGAACATTCTGGTTCCGTCGCGGAAGTTGCCGTAATCTCGGATGCTTGCGAGTCATCTGTATCGCAAGACGCACAACAGCAACCGCCTGCTTCCGCAGAAACGTCAGTCGTTGCCACCGCGTCTGCCGCCGACTTGTCGAGCGGTTCAAACGCTCCTGTGCCGAATCCGACTCCGACAACCAGTACCGTCGCAGCGGCGAGTACTCCAATGATCTTCATCAATATTCCTTGCTATCTAGTTGTTAATTTCCCCAACCAACGAAACAGCCGTTTGGCGGTTAGCTGGGAGCATGATGTTACTTTTCTGCGTCTACTTTGTCATCATCGTTTTGCGTGATGATGATGTTGTCAAAAAAGCTGTCAGCCATCGAGTACATATACAAACCGGGTGCACCATTTTTGTTACCCCTGGGGTCCGTTACTTCAATGGTCCAATCCGATGGTTCTTCTTGGTCTCTTTCCCATACTTTACCCATGACGGTCGCACTTTGGTCGTCATTGACCTTCACGGCGATCTTCATGGTGTACCAAGTATCTGGTTTCGCCACGAATTTCTGCGAGGCATTCAACCGCAAGTGGGCAGCCCAACTTTGCAGTTCTAATTTGCTGTTATTGCCTTTGATAATGAAATTGTAGCGGTTGGCAGTAATGCCAACGCTGCTGAGACGACGTTTGTTTTCCGTCAGATAGACATCAGCTTGGACACTGTAATTGCTCATGTCAGGCGTACCCATCCAAACCATATGACTGGGACGTCCACGAACTGCTTCCAGTCCTCCTGACATCATTGCCATCTCTTCGCTACCGGGTACGGTCTTTGGCTTGATTTTAACGTGAGCACGGATCCAAGTTGGCGGTACTTGCAACGGCTTGTATCCATCGAAATCCCACTTCCAAACTTTATCGCCGCTAAACCCACGAATACGTCCCTTCGCCTCAACCCCATCGACGCTGGTGGTGATATTCCCAGCAACCATCTTATTGAGATCAGCGGGAGCAGATACTTTATTCCCCTCAACGGTCAGTACGCCCTCAAGGCCCTCACCCAATTTAATATCGGTCGCCGGCATCTCCTTGATGAAATTGCCATTGGCGTCATAAGCTTTCAGTAGGAAATCAGCAGACTCTCCCGCCTTCAACACCACTTCACAGGGTGTCATAAGCACAGTCGCAATTTTATCCGACGTTTCGTTTTCCTTAGGAGGCGCTGGACTTTCCGTTTTTGAAAATTCAACATCCGGTTCGCCAATGCAGATGGTGCGATCTCGCGTGACGAAATAAACGCGTCCATTGGCAATCGCTGGTGAGCCGTAGATTTCGTCGTCACCCACGCCATCAGCCGCCTCTAGCTTGACCATACAGAGTTCTTCACAGCCCTCTCGAGATGGCTTCAAAATGTGGATTCGCCCATTTACTTCCATGACAAACAACTTGCCATCGGCCCAAACGGGAGCCCCTTTTCCGACCGTACCAATCGAGTAATTCCACAGTTGCGTGCCATCGGCACCGTCAAACGCGTAGATTTTCCCCGTGTCAGAGGTCACGTAGAGGATTCCATCTTTGAACAAACAGGCACTGTAGCCCGCCTTGATCCCATCAACCCGCCAAACGCTTCCTGTCTCCGTGATATCACCCTCAAGCGAGCCATCGATGCACTGCACACGGCCAAATTCCGTATTGTCGATATTGTCTTCGCCGTGAGCGATATAGACATATTTCCCGTCCACGACGGGAGTGGTATTCAAGCCTCGTTGGGACATTTTGAATTCCCAAACTTTTTTACCTGTCCGTGACTGCATGGCATAAACATGTCCGTCGCCGTTTCCACCAATCAACAGTCGTTGTCCATTGATCACCGCTACCACAGGCACCGAGTAATTCGTGTCCTTGGGAGCAGCACCTGGGGCAGAGATCCACTCAACCTCACCCGTCCGTTTGTTGAATGCGTAGTAGTAATGTTTGGGCCCCGGTCCTTTGGTATCGCCCCAGTTCGCACCAAGGTAACTTACGATTACACGATCTTCATCGATAATCGGTGTTTGCGTTCGACCACCGTAACCAGATAGTTTTCCGAATTGTTCGTGCAACGAATGTTCCCAGACAACTTTTCCGTCTGGTTGGTAACAACGAAACAAACCACTGACCGAGTGCATGTACAAATAACCCGTTTCCGGGTCTCCGCACATTGAAGCCCATCCCACACGCGGGGCAGCAATATCGGTTTGGAAAACATTAAATTCATCTCGCCACAATAGTTCTCCCGTTGCCGCGTCCCAACAAACGACCTGTTCACCGGCGAGAATTTTCTCGTCCTTGTCATTGACGTTGTGATGGGTTCGACAGTTCAGGTAGACGCGTCCATTCATGACAATCGGCGTCGCTCGACCTCCGATATCGGAGCTCCAGATTACGTTCTGTTCTTTGCCTTCTTCGCCGAACTCAAAGTGTTCCGGCAAGTTAGCTTCACGGGAGATACCGTTCTGCTCTGGACCGCGCCAATGAGGCCAGTCTTGAGCCGACAAGTCGGACGAGGACATCGCCAAAACGGCAACGCCAAGAAGAGTAGCCAAAGTTAATCTTGTGACTGGATGATTTGAATTCACCTGGATTTTCCCTGTGTGATTGAATCAACGATGTATTGAAAAGATAGTCTGGAACTCACGCTCGCTGCCGAGTCCCGGGAACGACCACCATAGCCCTTGTGGACGAACTTTTGATTTTATTTATTTGGAGGACAAATGCTAAGGGGTTCAGGCTTGACGAACCGCTATTTCGCAAACCTTTCGCCAATTTAAGCGATGTGACCACCTAATTTTACAGTTAACAAGACGTTTTAACCGGCGAAAACAAACCAAATACCGCCATCTCACTCACTTCTAAAAACAGTACCTGATCGCACTGATCGCAAAAGTAATGTGATCTTCGCCCGTCTTTTCTTGCTTTCGACTCAAAAAAATAGCGAGATATCACCGTGTGACACAGCAAAACGCTCCTCCTGGAACTCTGGTTTCGCGTTTAGAAAGCCTGGCTTCGCCTCGTTTCTCGCCCTAGGGCGCTCATTCCACAGCGTTCTACGACTCTCCCGGACTTAGGGTTCCCTGCCATGCGACATCCTCAGCCACCGAAAAAACTGTCACGCCAGTCAAACAGAGCGATGCCGTTGCCGCCGACATCGCCCGTCGTAAGTCTCCCGCATTCACTCCTCGATGCCAGCCAGCTTCAAGAGAAAAGCATGCCTTAGAGCAACTTCCTTGTATCGATCGAAGCGTCCGGAGGCACCGCCATG
>JAAEPL010000262.1 GCA_024232675.1 Planctomycetaceae bacterium | reverse complement strand
TAACTTGCCAGATTTTATAAATTCGGCAAGCCTAGGCGGCCTTCCACGCCGCGATTTTTGGGTCGTGCGTTATACTTGTCTGGACATTGGCCTGATTCACAACGAGATCAGGCAAAAACCTCGCGGTCACTCACCAGACGGTCATTTCATCGACTTGCCAATTTCATTTCTCGCCCACAATAAAAACGCTGTGCCATCCATCCTTATACGAATTAGCTTGTTCTGCTTTCTCTGCGTCAGTTCATTAACTTGCCCGGTCGTTGCGCAGGATACATCGGCAACCGTACCGCCGGTTGCCAAAGCCACCCCCAAACAAGACCCATTGACCGTTGCCGATGTTGAAGCCGCCATCACAGCTTTAGAATCCAACGCGAGCTTGGAATCTGAAGCCAAAGCAAAACTCAAAGATATTTTACAGCAGGCGATAGACCAACTCGGAGACGCCAACAGCAGTCTCCAAAATTGCGACCTGTATCAATCCGCCATCAACGACGGAGCATCCCAACTATCGAAAATAGACAAAAAGCTCAAAGCGCTACCCAGCGTGACGGACGCCGCTGCTGAAACCAAGAAACAGACAGCGGACCAAAATGCAGAAGAAGCGCAACGCCTGGTGGAAACCGGGGATGCAAGTCTTTCTGTACTCCAGAACGACTTAGATAAACTCACGAAAGAACTCGCTCAAACAACCAATCGCCCGCCGGCAATCACTCAACAAATCCCAATCGTTGAAGAGACGCTTAAGGACAATCTTGCCCGATTAAATTCTGACGAATTTTCAGGCACGCTTTCCGCCACCAAGCAAGCCGACCGCATGGTGTTGCGGGCGACGGTGCAGGAGCAGCAAAACGAACTCAAAATGTTGCAACTGGAACAACAAAGCCAGCCTATTCGTGAACAAATTCTCACCGCACAAATCGAATTATTGCAAAAGAAGGTAGAAATTGCCGATGCTCAGCAAAAGGAGTTGGTCGCGGCAAAGAAAACAATCTTAAAAACGGAATCTCAAACGATCGCTGAGAAAGCAGAAGCCATTCTGGCGAAGCCCAACATCAACATTGGAAATAAAAAAATTGCCCGTGAACTGGTTAGCTTATCCACCGAATTGGATAACCTGATCGCAGAAATGGATGCGATTAATCGCACTAAAACGCGAATGCAAAAACGCTCACAGCAACTGGAAGAGGATGGAAACTTCATCAAGGCACAATTGGTTCTTGGTGGCAATGGCGAAGTGATTGCCCAACTACTCCTAGATCTGCGCGGACGCATCATTCAACTTAGAGATCATCCCGATATAATCAATAGAATTCCCGAACTAGATCAAGCTCGACTGGCCAATCTCGAAATTACGCGAAAGCAAGTCTCGCAGCGCAGTTACGAAAGGTCAGTTGCCGAAAATACGGCAGTGGAATCTCGAGAGCTAATTGAAATGCGTGGGCGGATGCTTGGACGGGTCAGTCGCGAGTATCAGACGGTGATCAACGAACTATCCAAGATTGCAGCTTCAAAGCAGGCCTACGAAAAAAATTCGTCTGAGATGCTGACCTTCATCCAAGATCAACTCTTTTGGATTCAAAGCTACCCACCAATCTCGATAGCAACCTTCAAGGAGTTTGGTGAAGGCGTCCAAACACTGGTATCTCCAGCGTTGTGGAGCGGTACGCTTAAAGCTTTCCTGATAACTGCCAAACAACGCCCCTGGGCCTATTTTGGTCTGATCGCATTTATTCTAGGTACATTTCTTGCGCGACCACGACTGGTAAAAGCCCTTGAGAAAACGCAAGAACTGACGCGACGCGTATCGACCGATCGATTTCGTCATTCATTCTGGGCTTTGGTTTGGACAGCCCTATTGGCGGCCCCCCTCGCGAGTCTTCTGGTATTGACGTTCTGGGTGCTTGAACGTGACCCCGATGCATCGCGCTGGCACTTAGCCCTCGCGCACGCATTGAAATTCGGAAGTTTCATGGCCTTCATTTTGTGCTTTATTTTTGACTTGTGTCGCCCCAACGGTCTCGGCAACGGTCATTTTCGCTGGAAAGAAAGTTCGGTCAGCCGTGTGCGAAGCCGGATTGCAGTCTTCGCAGTGGTTTACATTCCCACTTCTGTTTTGTGCCTGACATCAATTCGTTCCGGGATTTATCCAGAGAGCCTCGGACGATTTAGTTTTTTAGTCGCTCAGGCCGCGACCTTGTATTTGTTTTGGTACCTTTTGCGTCCCGCTAACATTGTCTTGGCGCGCGGGGACGACGCGAATCGAACTCCTGCTGTTACACAATTTGGGAAAGTTTGGTTTCCCCTGATCGCCGTCTTCCCCTGTTTTTTGATTGTGTTGGCTGCCATTGGATTCTTCTTAACGGCCAGCCATCTTAGCCTGCAATTATTCGCCTCCACCTCAATCACTTTGGCTTTTGTCATTTCCTACTGGATGGCCTACCGATGGTACGCTGTCAAAGCCCGACAATTGGCGCTTTCTGAAGCTCTAAAGCGACGCCAAGTACGACTCAAGCAGGCAGAGAAAAACAAAGAAGAAACCAGTGAGCTCATCTCGGTGAATACCGATGATGAACTGGAATTAGATATTTCCTCGATTGGCGATCAAACCCGTCACGTATTAAAAACGGTGTTCGCTTTAGGTGCTATCGTGGCCATCTCCATGCTCTGGGCAGAAACACTTCCGCTATTCACAGCGCTGAATAAAATTGTTTTGTGGAGCGATGTGACTCTGCTGACGTTTTGCAAGGCAGTATTGGTCGCCATTCTCTTGAGCGTTGCGGTAAAAAACCTTCCGGGCCTATTAGAACTCTCGGTGCTTCGCACCAAGATGCTTGACTCGGGAACGCGGTTTGCCATTACCCGACTGGCTCAGTATGTGGCCATCGGAGTCGGTTCATTTATACTTTTCAGTATCCTAAAAATCGATTGGAGTAAATTTGGGTGGATCGCCGCCGCATTATCTGTGGGACTTGGTTTTGGCTTGCAGGAAGTCGTTGCCAATTTCGTTTGTGGACTAATCTTGCTGTTTGAGCGGCCCGTGCGGGTCGGTGACGTGGTTACTTTGGATAACACTACCGGAACGGTGACGAGAATCCAAATGCGTGCTACGACCATTACCAACTGGGAAAGGCAAGAGTTGATCGTTCCCAACAAAAACTTAATCACGGGAACGATTCTGAACTGGACTCTAAGTTCTTCGATTACCCGCATCGTGTTGCCGGTAGGCGTGGCCTACGGAACCGATACTGACCAAGCACGCAAAATCCTTTTGCAGATCGCAGTGGATCACCCTCTGGTCGTCGAGGAACCGGCACCGAGCACTAGCTTCGACCAATTTGCCGACAGCTCTCTACTGATTACCTTGCGTTGCTTCATCCCCAAACTGGACGAACGATTAAAGACCATCTCAGAACTGCACACGGTCATTGCCGAGCGTTTCGGGGAAGCCAATATTGACATTGCCTTCCCCCAAATGGACATCAACTTGAACAAGGTCGAAAGCGGTGCGAATGCGGCCGAAGATATTTACACCTAACGCAGACGCTTATCGCAGACACGGTTCTCCGTAACGCAACACGAGCGTGCTAACGTCTCCCTTTTCGGGAACGGTCAGGATGTACAAACGGTCAAATTCGCTTGCTTCATCGATTGCGTCTCCAGGAACCCCACCCAGTAACTCGACCAATTCCGGTGTCGTATTACTGTGCCCGACAATCAGATGCACTCCGCTTTTAGTTTTCAAGTTCTCTGCGAAAGCTTGCAATTTCCGCGGATCGTATTTGACGATCTCGATTTCCCGTTTTTCCGCCAGTGGCGCGACTGTATCCCGAGTTCGCTTAAAGTCAGACGAATGAATCTGTTGAATCGCCGTATCACGCATCAAAATCTCAAGTTGTTTAGCGCGTTCGAGACCTGTTTTTGAGAGCTCGGGATCTCGCGAATCATCAACTTTCTCTGCATGTCGTAACAAAATAAACGTCAATACTTTTTTCGTGGTTTGCCGTTCAACCGGCGATCGTACCTGCGCGGAACCTACCTCTGGGGCACCCTCGCTCGGACACATTGCTGCGAGGATTAAACCAAAACTAAGCATTAAATTTGTCATCATCAATTCCCTTTAAGTGAATCCCATTGCTTGCCGCCCGGAAGCTCCGCAATTAGTTTACAATACCGACAACTACATTTGAAAATGAATCGTCTAACGACGAATTTGGAGTAAGCAATGCAATTGGTAAAGCTGTTCACCGGACTTGAAGGTCAAACCGAGGTTCTGGAACAAGAAATCAATGGTTGGGTCCAAAATACCGGTGCCAAAATAATTCAGGTTACCGGCAATATTGCGCCACAATCGACAGGGCAGGGGACATCGAGCGACGGATTAGGCGGCGGAGGAAGACCGCCGAGCGACCTTTTTGTAGTCGTGCTTTATGAAGTCTAGGCAAGTGCCCGCCAGCCAATCACGCGAAGGCTGACTCGATTCTCACAGGCAAAAAAAAAGCCCAGCCATCGGTTTCTGGCTGGGCTTTTGAATGGTTGGTTTGTATTTCTGGTCTTGCTTACCAATGAATATCGACGCCCAGTAGAGCTCCGTGATAAAAAGCGTCGCTTTGATCTAATACGATTGGAATCAATCTCGTATCAATCGAACTCATATTCTGAAGTTGATCCGGAGCCAATGCCAAGCCTGCGATGTACAGAACCTGATAACCGGCTACGAGTGAAACACTGGGAAAGATTGACCAATCAGCAATTAAACCGGTCTCACCCATGAAAGAGGGCGTCGTGCGATCAAGGCTGGAATAAATCAGCGTATCACCCGCAATGTTACTGAAAGTCGTGGCTTGATCTCCCCAGTTCGCATAGACGCCACCCTTGACCCATGCCGCGACTGCAAGGCAGCCGGTATTGAACAGCATGCCATCACTTGCCAACTGCAATCCGTAAAGATGATTATTTGTATCGATCTCTAACGTGGTGGTTTCCATCGAACCTGTGGTGTAGGTCTGGGCTAGATTTTCGCTTACTTCGATCCATCGGAAACCGATAGCAAAACGGAACCTAGAAGCGGTCACTCCTCGGTTTACAAAGTTGAATTCGAAACTGTTCAGCTTTGTATCCGCTTCATAGGCCATCGTAGCTGGTCCCGGCACAGCTAAAAAACTAACCGGTGTGGTTGCAATGCGATCACCTGGGGTCACGTCCACCTCTGCCGACGCTGCCCAGTCACGCAATTGAAAATATCGCAATTCAAAATTTGTGTTGGGCCCCGTTCTCCGCGACAGAGCAACATCCCAACCACCCTTCCAACCATAATCAAATTGGTCAGCGTTGAATTTCGTCGCGCCCTTGCTGTCTAAAAGCAAAGGAACACTACTAGAGTTCTTTCGTGTCATGTACAGATAATTTAATTGCGCTGTCCACAATGGTTGAAATGTACTGGCCCCGTACTGACCCGGTACTTGTCCCATGTAAGGCTGTGTTCCCGGAGCCACATAACTTTGCGGCACATAAACGGGTGCGGCTTGTTGATACTGTTGAGGCATTTGTGCCATTTGATACTGGGGCGCTCCATATCCCGTATTGATCATCCCAAAAGTGGGAGCGGGTTGTGATGAGAACCCATCAAAAACGGGCTGCTGGTAAAAACCGGCAGGATTGGACGCGGCTTGATAACCAGCGCCCGCCGGCGGAACCGCACGCCAGGCATTGCTGGATTGCGTCGTCGCCTGATTGCCCGATGGCACAATCACTGGCTGGGTATTTTGGTTGGCTACCTGTGTGTAAGCCCCAGGTACCCCGGTTGGCTTGGGAGCCACGGGAACCATGTTCTGAGCCTCGGCGGTCACAGCCGAGCAAACGTACACAAAGATGATAGTAAGCCCCGTCAGGAGACGATGGCTGTAGGGAAGGTGCTGAAACATCGCTGGTAATTCCGCCGATATCGATGAATTAGTTTTGATTCGGGTGTGGTGTTATCAATGGGCAGCAATGCAGTCAATCCAATTTTTCCAATCCGAAAATTTTGTTTGCCAGCGAGGCTCCTGAATCGCTAACCACAATTGCTGTCAGACCATCGCCAGCGATTAAACTTCAAAGTCCACGGCCCACCCCAAATCACCCGGATTACTGTTTTTAATGGGTTTTTTCGCAAAAAACGGTTGTTTCCGCCCGAAATCAAGTTCTCTGCAGCGAAGGAAAACCACTCTCTTAGTTACCCATAAAAGAAACAAAATTGTTTCCTTTTTTTTCAGCTTTGCTTCTTCTCAACGTGCGCAAGGCAACGGCCAAGGCTGACGTTGGGGTTTTTCATTTCCATGGTCTTTAAACGCGTTAGAAGAATCATCCGATTGCCGGCGTTATTAAGCTCTTTCCACACCGGCAGGCAAATCCTGGCCGTTCCTGACCGATGGTTAACCGGGTCCCCCGACTCGGCCCTTCCCAATTCAATGAATCACATGCTGGCGACCGAACCCTGAAAGCGATAAATTGGAGCCACTATTCGATTACCTCATTGGTGCAAGATGCAAAAAACACAGACGACCTGCCTCATCATTCTTACCACGATTGCTGTTGGCGCAAGTCTTTACTTTTTGAGTAGCGTATTGCTACCTTTTATCATCGCGTTATTTGTCGTGATCGGCTGCCGACCGATTCTAGAATTCCTGCAACACCGCCTGAACCTGAATCGATTTCTGGCTTTTGGCGTGACCTTCTTAACGGGCTTTGCTCTGGTGGCAGGGCTAGGCATCATGGTTTGGGCTTCGATTAATGATCTCTCCAAACATCCAGAAGCCTATGAAAAGCGATTAAACTCGATTGCCAATCGAATCGCGTTTTTGTTGCAAGAACACCTCGAGGACGAACCGGCAACCGAGGCGAATACAGCCCCTCCCAATGGGCCTTCCCAAGCCACGCCAACGCCACCTTCCAAGGAGGCAGAAACTCCCCTGATAAATGCTGGCCAGCCTCCCGTCGAAAACGCATTAGGGCTACCTACTGCCGTCCCCGCAGGCAACTCGCCAGAAACGTCCGCAGGGGATGCAGCGACGGTTCCAGCAGATGAGCCAGATACTCTGGAAGAAAAGACCAGCCAAGCCGTGCAAGAACTGGTAAAGACGCTTTCGACCTACCTGCAGAGCATTCTTTTCACTTTAGTATCGTCGCTGTCAACACTTCTGTCGTATGGCGTTTTAATATTAATTTTTGTGTTCTTCCTATTATCCGAACATGGACAAAGTAACGACAAACGACCGGAACTGATCGCCGAAATTGAAACACAGATCCGCAAGTACCTTGTGATGAAAACTGTGATCTCATTTTTCACCGGACTGACCTTCGGTTTTATATTGTGGATTTTTGGAGTCCCCCTGGCAATTCTGTTCGGTACGTTAGCATTCGCGCTCAACTTCATTCCCAACATTGGACCGTTGGTCGCAAACGCTCTGCCTGTACCTTTTTTAATTTTGAATTCTCAACTCAGTCCTTTCGCTGCAATCACCTGTTTGATTCTTATCTCCGCGGTACAATTCATTAGCGGCAACGTAATTGAGACGCGGCTCATGGGTAAGTCATTTGATGTCAGCCCCACCGTTTTATTGTTGGCGTTAATGTTTTTTGGGTTGATCTGGGGCATTGTGGGAATGTTCCTTGCCACCCCCATTATCTCGATCGTAAAAATTATCTTGAACCAAAGTCAGGGTGGGCGCACCGTATCTGAACTTATGGCAGGGCGTTGGCAAGACGACGCCCCCGCAGGTCATTCATAAAGAAGAGAAAGCATGTTTGAAAACACCGGTGGAAATGACCCGAACAAAACCAAAGAACACACGCGTAAATTCTTTTTGAAAGAGCGGATTGAGGATCAAATTGCCGCCGTTGGAAGTTCGCATGTTGGGTTGAAACGAAGCAGAAATGAAGACCATTTCGTTATCATGAAGCGCACCCGAAGTAGCGAAATACTAGATTCCAACCTACCCACCATGAAACTTCAAAGCGGGCTCGATGAAGCCTATGCCCTTGTCGTGGCCGACGGGATTGGGGGCGCAGAAATGGGTGACGTGGCTTCCAAATTAGCCCTCGAAACGGCCATCGAAGCTTCGGAAATGGCGACTAGCTGGTTAATGAAATTCCGAGATTTTGATGCCCAACAAGTTCAAGAACGAGTTGACGCTTATATCGAACGTATTCAAGACAAATTCGATAACTTTGGCGTAGACCATCCCGCCGCCAATAAAATGGGAACCACGCTTACTTGCGCTTACATTGTGCCTCCGCACGCCATCATTGTGCAAATCGGTGACTCCCGCGCCTATTTGTTCCGCGATGGTGAACTGAGACAATTGACTCGCGACCACACGGTTCAACAACTCCTCTTGGAGCAAGGGATACCAGAAGAACGAGCAAAAAAGTTCAGCAATGTGCTTTTGAACAGCCTCGGTACCTCGAGAAATAATGTTGAGTCCGAAATTTCAAATCTAGAGCTTCAACCCGGAGACCGCTTAGTTATCTGCTCTGATGGGCTGTCCGACATGGTCGATGACGATACCATCGGTGAGATCCTCGGCCAAAATACGCTGGATGACGCTCTGCAGAAATTAATGCAAGCCGCACTCGATGGCGGTGGCAAAGATAATATTACGGTGATCCTCGCAGATCTTGTGCGACAAAAAACGCAAACGCTGGCTTAGTAGTATTAGACACCGCAAGCCGGGCAGTATCTAAGCGGAACCACAATTTCAAGCAACGGCGAAAATCCCTTGGAACGAGCCAGGTCCAACGCTTTCGCTGCGCACCCACCTAAGGCAGATAATAGGTGCAGGCGAATTGAACTCGGTTCGCTTGCCCTTTTTGCCCGTCAAAATTAACGCGTGTGCCATAAAGATACTCAATCCCAATCGCAGCTCGTTCCGTAGGTGTATAGATAATATTGGCGGCCATATAAGTCACACGCTTTAACTCGTCTCCCATTAAACCATGCTCGTTGGTGATGCCGTTCTCAGCATACACGAAATTACTCGAAAACTTCTCATTCCATTCATGAGTGGTACCTAGCATCCACCCCAATGAACCTAAAGTCGTCCCGCCACCTCCAACGGTAGGAGCGAAGTCTGGAATGCCGCGAAAACTGCCGATCCCATTCCCCCAGAGAATTTCCGAATAGAACTTATTTCGTGTTGTCAATTTTGACACCTGCGTGAAATTAACGCCCCACGCATCATCCTCTATCACCGGCATACCCTTCTTTTGGTAGCCGATTTCTCGCAAGACCCCAGCGACTTGAGTCTGCACAAGATCGCCTTCGTAGCGTAGTCGAAAAACTCCGTCAGGTGTTTGAGTTCGCGGCTCGCCCACGACTAATTCCGGCACCTCTATAATCGTAAAAGGATCTTCCACCGCTAATGCTAGAGCTAGTTTCGTTCCGAACAGTTTACGTTGGGTCCAGCGAATCTGAGCTCGCCGAGTTGTAACAGAAGCAACCTGGCCCTCAAAATCCAATGTTGCTGGGGAAGCAGCAACGTCGGCCAATGTCGTCCAAGTTTGCCCCGCCAACCACTTACCATGTTGAATGTAAGCGTGCCGCAAGCGAAATCGATTCTCGCCCAACTCGGAACTCTCACGTTGGTTGAAAAAGAAATCGCCCTCCACAAAAATACGGGCGGGGCCTCGGGGAGATTCCCAACGGGTGTCAGCGTTAAAACGAGTTTGCCGAGCATGTAACCGTGCATTCTTGCGGGGCAGGGCACCAATCACAATCGTTGCAGTATCAAATGAATCAGTGGAATTGATCGCATTAAAATCGTAGATCGCGTCGAGCTTCACAAAACCACCAATCTTCATGGCGACCTTGCCGGTACTTATGATCAAACCTTCATCGTAACTATCGTTGAGTCCAAAAAAGTCTGAGCCAATCCCTTTGCCCGGATTGCTTTCCTGAAAAAAAGAAGAGGCAGAACTAATGTCACCGTCTGCGACCGCGTAAAAACCGTCTTCATCCAAGGAGAAATTTTCTGCACCGGAATCGACCACTTCCGCATCTTGTAATTCTTGTGCTGTACCGGTTGCGGCTAGTTTGACCACAGAACCGTCTGGTCCTCCAGACTCTGACAAGGATACGGTATCAAGTGATGCTTGCCCAAGCACATCGCTAGCATGCATGAGCGTGCTGCAGATGAAAGCAAATACAAGAATCGTCGAACGCAAGATAGCGACCCCTCATTAGACAGACTAATTGCCTAACCCATCGACAAACGGGGATGTTAATCTTTAACGATTAGGGGATCTTTAACGGAAGCCATCCGTTTTCGCTGATTTAATTACCCTCGCACGACCCGTGGCCTAGCCTCGGGCAACCAGTCCGTAAGCAGCGGGGGCTGGCAATCCTTTTTTGACCCGATAACGCCGAGGACCTAGATCTCCTCCATCCTTGCTCGGATCAGCGGGACCACTTCTTCCGCCAAATTCGCCTCGGAGAGCAGCCCTAAATCTTCTTCCCCAATCGCGCCCTCTTTGATCATGGTGTTAAAAACAAAATCTCTCATGGCGTTCCAAAACTTTCCCCCCAGTACAATGACTGGCATCGGATCAATTTTACCGGTTTGCATCAACGTCATGGTTTCGAAAATCTCATCCAGCGTTCCAAACCCACCGGGTAGTAGAACAAATGCTTTGGAGAGTTTGATCATCATCATTTTTCGCACAAAAAAATGATCGAACTCCACAAACCGATCGACCCATGGATTCGGTCTTTGTTCGTGAGGCAAGCTGATGTTGCAGCCAATTGACTGACCGCCAGCCTCGCGGGCTCCGCGGTTGGCCGCCTCCATAATTCCGGGGCCACCACCGGTGATCACGGTGTAACCTGCTTCCGCCAAATGACGCCCCGTTTCGCGTGCCAAGTCGTAGTAGGGGTGCCCTTCCATAAAACGAGCCGAGCCAAAAACGGCGACGCACTCCCCTAAATCAGTTAATTCCGTTCTGGCGTGCATAATTTCCATGAAGACACGTCCCGCACCCGCCAGTTCCTCGTCTTGGGACTGAAGCGTCTTCAAAAAAAGTCTTTCGGCGTCATGTTTTCTTGTAATATCATCCATCAATTTCATCCAGTCTGAGGATAAGTAGATCGTCAGCTTAAACGCACGTGAAAGGCGGAAGTCACTTTTAGAACTTCTCTCCGGGCACTGAAAGCTTGCTGGCGGATGAAACTTATCTCCCAACAATCGCTGTCAGCCGAACGCAGGAAAAAGCATGCCTAAC
>JAAEPL010000261.1 GCA_024232675.1 Planctomycetaceae bacterium | reverse complement strand
CGCGGCATCGCACCAGCGTCATAGGTCTTATGTCGGCCTGCTCAGCGGATTAGCCTTCTTGCAGCCCTATTCTAAATTGAGGGAATGGATGAAACCAAACTGGCAGGAAATTGGTAGCTCCTTCCTCCGCTCGCTTGTGCCCGTAGGCCTGACCTATTCGGCTGCCCTAATTGGAATTGAGTATTTTGGCGTAGCCGATATGGAGTTCGCGCCGACTAACCCACCTAGCGGTATCGTAGGGCTTTTTGTGGTCCCGTTTTTTACGTTGACACATTGCGTCGTCCCAGTCTTCTTTTATTTCCTTTTTGTGGCTGCCATTCAGGGCATGAGACAAGGTGTGAAATCGACGGGGATGGCGCCTCAAATGCTTGCGTTCTTTCTTGTGTTCAGCGGGTTTGTTTATCTCCATATGGGGATCTGGTTCGGCGTGCCAGCCATCGTTTTGGCATTTTTTACAGGTTGGTTAACGATTCCCGTTGCGATCGTACATATCGCTCTCGCGAAGCAAGGAACCCGCACCTTCGTTTTTTTGGAGTATGGCTCAACTTCGTTTGCACTCCTGTTATTTTTTGTCATGTTTTCCATGTCGGAAATTTTCCCTCTCGGGTTGTTAGTAGCCTTCTTTCAAATCCTGTTGCTAACCATCGTCGATTGGAAAGGCCGAGATCTTTGGGCGAAACTTTCCCTGGGCGATTTTTCAAAAGTCAAGGTTGCGGTTGATTCAGAGGAAAGCTAGAGCGACTCGTTGAGTGGGCTGATTACCTGGGCTGCCAGCTCGAAATTCGAATGGGTAACAATGCAGTTGTATTGCGAAAAACACTTTGTCTCAGGCAATTTGTAACATCACGATAAGATGCTCTGGTTGCGTGGCAGCGTGATTGATCGCGGATCTTCGGTTAAGAAAATTCTGCGGTTTCTAAAATGCGCTTTTGTATCGTGCGCAGAGAACATGCCGCAGGGGAAGGTGTTTGTGAGTTTTCAGATCGTTGCTTCGAGCGAAAAGGTCAGTTTCCATTTCAACAAGATTGGTGACATGGGATTGCGAACGATTTTTGCGCGACCGCAAATTATTTGTCCGGTAATGCCTCAAGACCTAGAACTTTTTGACGCAAAAGCTAAAACCTTGGTGCTTCCAAACAAGTGATTTGTCGATAGAATTAAGGTGGACATGTCACTTCACGTTGTGGAATGATTATGTAAGCCTGGTTCGGTTTAAGCGAATAAGGCTGTTATTATTCTCTCGTGCTTCGGGAGATAGACGGGCGCCCCTAGCTTTGCGAAATTAATTCCGAGGTCGGGGACTCCGGATTCTTTGATGGAAGTGCTTGCAGATCTGGTGATCGCCGCGGTCTTCAAAACCGTTGGGCCGTATGAAAAACATGCGGTCGGTGGGTTCGATTCCCATGCACTTCCGCTTTTCGTATCACGCCCGAATAGGTCGGGCTGGCCTGAGGCCGTAAGGCAGGCCCTTTCTAGCGATTCAGGTCTTCATTGCCATTTGGGCAAAGATAGACACGGTCTAAGACCGAAGGGATGGTGTCTCTGGAGGAGAGATAGGAATTGGGATCGAGTCGAGCCAAGCCTTGAGTTAGATCCAAGCGATAGGCCCACGCCGACTTGGGGTTGGCTGCAATCGCGTTCTGCCAAACTTCGATTGCTTGCTCGACGCTGTCGGAATGAAACAACGCTAAACCGTAGTAATACATCGCCTCTTGAAAGCGGGGGTTTTCACGGTTGATCCCGGGCGCCTTCATTTTGATGGCTTCCAAATTTTGGCTTGCCCAGTAGCGGAGTATATTTTCGACTTCGATTTCTGCGAGGTACTCTTTATCCGTAATCATGCTGATGGCATATTTCATTGACCGCAATTCTCCCTGCTCGCGGGCAATGCGGGCTCGCAGATACCAGGATTCCGATGACTCTTGTCCTTCGAGAGTTTCCAAAGCGGCATCTAATTGACGCAGTTCTAAAAATAAACGGGCTTTTTGAAGCGGATTGTCCAGCTCGCGTTCCGCCGCTGTCAGTTGCCCATAAAGTGGATTCTCATCAAGGATCTCAATCATTTTCTCTAATAGTTCTTGTCCACTTGCGAAGTTGCTGGCGTATCCCAAAAACTTTTTCTGAGGCGTCATGAACAATAACGGCGGCGTGGGCATCGAGGAAAGGTACCGCAGATCGGGGTATAGTTCCGTGGCTAACTGAGTTGCTTTTTCGTCGTATAAATCGCCGACGGAATCCATGTCGAAGTAGTAAGGCACGAAACGCTGGTTCAGCAAATCAACGACTCGAGAATCGACGAAGGAAATAGCTCGCTGAGTTTCTGCCGACGGACTCAAATTGTCGCTGTTTTTCTGAGAACGGTAGGAGACAGGTTTGAGAACCACGATGCGGTTCGTCGCTGTAGCCTTGGAAATAGCCTCTTCCAAGGAAAAAACCCAGTCAATTCCGGTGGAATCTTGACTCAAGGGATGTTCGATCTTGTCTTCACCGCTGGGCTTCGATTCTTGGCCCCAAGTGGGACCAGCGAGGCAAAACAGTAGAAGAAGCGGCAGAATTATCGGCTTTTGGCACATAAAGTCGTATCACAAACAAAACATCTATCGGCTAATTTCCAGATTAAAGATACCGCAGCGCTAAGCGATTTTGGTTGATTAATTGCCGCAGGACGCAAATTTTTTCAGCATAGTCAAATGAATGCTAACAAAAGCTGTTTTCGTTCGTTGACCCTCTTTGGGCGGCTTCGTAAAATGCGGTAGCGACACAACAGCGGATCCCACCGCTCGGAAAAATCGGCCTAACAGGTATTGTTGGAATAAGTTGCCGATCTTGCCAATTCCCACTTCCCCAAACAACGTATATACAGAACCCATCATGGAACCAAAAGCTGATAATCAAGACTTTGATGAGACCCTGCGAGGGGATGACTTCGATTTCGAGTTTGACGAGGATTTCGAGACGGAAGTAAGGTCGGAGTATGTCGTTATGGACGCCATGCGTTTTGATCGCGAGGCCGGCACCGCAAGCTGCAATTTCGAAATTGACGATGATGTTGAAGACGCGTTTCAGATCCCAGGTGCGAAGCCCACGACTGGTCAAGTCGTTCCTGCACCAGAAGCGAAAGAGACACCTTCCAAAGATAGTGCCAAGAAATAAGTGTTGGCGATTTATTCGCAAGCGTTAAGACAAAAAACCCCGCCGGTCCAAACCAGCGGGGTTTTTTTTATGAAGGTTGTGAAGCGTCCGCTTCGCTTACTTAAGCTCGCGGCCTAGCCAATCAAAGAAGACACGGTGCCAAAGAACACCATTTTGTGGTGACATCACCCAGTGGCCCTCCTCCGGGAAATAGAGGAAGCGGGAATCGACTCCCTGAGTCTGAGCTGCCGTAAAAGCCTCCATCCCTTGAGTGATTGGAACGCGGAAATCTTTTTCGCCGTGAATCACCAACAAGGGTGTCTCCCAGTTTTTGACAAATCGATGAGGTGAGAACTGAGTGTACTTATCTTGTACCTCAGGGCTTTTCCAGTACGGTCCGCCGAGGTCCCAGTCCACAAAGAACAGCTCTTCGGTTGAACCGTACATGGACTCTAAATTGAAAACACCGCAATGGGCGATCATGGTAGCGAAACGATCTTCGTGATTCCCCATCATCCAATAAACGGTGTACCCACCAAAGCTGGCCCCAATAGCGCCCACCCGATCTTTGTCGATGTAAGGCTCTTTAAGCATGGCGTCTGTCGCCGCAAGTAAATCTTGCATCGCTTGGCCGCCCCAATCACCACTGATTTGGTCGTTCCATTCCCGCCCAAAACCGGGTAAGCCACGTCGGTTCGGCGCGATAATGACATAGTCACCGTGCGATGCCATTAAATTGAAATTCCAACGATAGGAGAACCATTGCCCAATTTGTCCTTGGGGTCCGCCCTGGCAATAAGTTAGCAATGGGTACTTTTTATTCTTGTCGAACCCGGGTGGGTAAATCACCCAGCACTGGATCTTTTTACCGTCAGAGGCTTCTACCCAACGTTCTTTGACAGTCGGTAACTCCAAATTTTTATAAATTGAGTTGTTGATCGTGGTTACTTGCGTATCCGATTTGTCCTTTGTGTTGAGAATATACAATTCAGCAGGACGTAACATGGATGTCTTGGTTACCAACATCCTTGCGTTATTTAACTCTGCCACGATATCCCAATTAAAATCACCCTTGGTGATCTGTGTGGCTTTGTTTTCTGTCAGGCCAATCGTGAATAACTGATTGCTACCTCGATATTCGGACATGAAAACGACACTCTTGGAATCTTTCGCCCAGTGCGGATGATTGGCGTTTTGATCCAAGCCCGCCGTGAGGTCGCGAGTTGTTTTCGCGTTACGGTCAAAGATCATGACGCGATTCCGGTCGGCTTCAAAACCCGGTCGCTTCATGGAGTTGTAACCCAAATAGGTTCCGTCGGGTGAATAAAATGGATTGTTGTCGTAACCATCTTGTCCCTCGGTAATGCAGGACGTTTCACCTTTTTGAGAACCGTCAGCATTCAGTCGGACGACGTATAGATCGCTGTCCGTCGATTGCGCCCAATTCTCTACGATTTTAGCGGTGTAGCAAATCTCGTCTCCCGTGGGGGCCCAAGCAAATTGTTCGCTGCCGCCAAAAGGAGGCACGGGGCAATCGACTTTCATGCCTTCCATCAGGTCATGCAGCGGGCCGAGGGTACCGTCTTCATTAAGGGCCGCGACGTGCAGGTGAGAGTATTTGTAATCGTGCCACGCATTCCAGTGTCGATACATTAATTTGTCAATGATCCGCGCATCCGCTTTCGGTAGGTCTTCATAGAGCTCGGTGACTTCAGCATCTAATTTAATGTCTCGAGTGAACGCGACGTGCTTTGCGGTTGGCGAGACCTTCAAGTTGGCGATGCCATCTTCGATGCTGCTAATGCGAGTGACCTTTCCTGTCAGATCGCATCTGTACAGTTGAGGTGAGGAATCAAAATCCGCACCGCTGTCGTCAGCAGAGTCACCCTCTTTCGTATCCTCCGTGCCGGTCTCTTTCTTGGGAGGGATACCGAGAAAATAGATCATCGGATCTTTCTCGCCAAAACTGGCCACTTGAACATCCCCAATGGATTTCCAGTCACTTAGTAGAGGCTTCACTTCGTCGTTTGTCAGAGAATGCAAAAATAGCGTGGAGGTTCCGCTGTTCTCGGCGAGTTCATAACGGCGTACCGTATACGTAGCCCAATCGTTGTTGAGAGCGGTGGGGTTACCGAGTCGCCCAAGTTTCCAAAGTAGTTCTGGTGACATTCGCGTCTCTTGGGCTTCCACAAGCGACGGGACGCTTACGGCAAAAAGACACGATACTAAGACAAAAAAGAGTTGCCGCATGTTGGGTCCTCACGTTTTTCAAGTACTTGAGCAGCTTGTTAGCGGGGCTGCCACAGATCTAATGATTAATGAAGTCCGCAGTATATCCCGCGAGGGCGGGCTGCAACAGTAATCAGAGGCTCTGCCCGACGTGGTTTGACTTTGGGCGGGAGCTTCTCAAAATAGGACTTCCTGAAGAAGTTCCTTGAAACAGGTAATTTGCGATGTCGCGTTATTTATTTTGCCCGCTGGTTTTTGTGATAGGGATCACCTGCTGCGGTTCGCCGCAGCTGTTGGCTCAGCAAGAAAACGGCCATCCGCTGCAGCAAATGCGAACCTTGAATAGTTATTTTCCATTTGAAGTCCCAGACGATTTGGAACAATGGAAAAAACAGCAAGAGAAGCTCAGGCAGCATCTGCAGGTTAGTCTTGGACTCTGGCCCATGCCGGCTCGAACAGCGCTCAACCCCGTCATTCATGGCAAGCTGGATATGGGAGAATACAGCATCGAGAAGGTTTTTTTTGAGAGCTTCCCTGGTTTTTTTGTGACGGGGAATCTTTATCGACCCACCCGACCCGAGCGTTTTTCTAAAAACGGCAAATTAGCTGCAGTCCTGTGCCCTCATGGTCATTTTCCGGAGGGAAGATTTCTTTGGGTGAAAGATGAAAAACTCAAACAGGAGTTGGCGTCAGCAGCAGAAGAATTTTCTTCTAACGGTCGCAGTCCTTTGCAAGCTCGCTGCGTTAATTTGGCGATCCGCGGATGTGTGGTGTTCCATTACGACATGCTGGGGTATGCCGACAGTCAGCAGATAACCTACGAACTGGCCCATGGATTCCGAAAACAAAGGACGGGGATGAACGGATTGGACGCTTGGGGGCTCTTTAGTCCGCAAGCTGAGCTGCGTTTGCAATCTGTGATGGGCCTGCAAACATGGAACTCCATTCGCAGTTTGGATTTCCTGTGCGAACTTGCGGATGTGGATGTGGGGCGAATCGGGGTCACGGGTTGCAGCGGAGGAGGCACACAGACCTTTATGCTGTGCGCGCTTGATTCTCGACCGGCCGCCGCGTTTCCTGCCGTGATGGTTTCCACGGCCATGCAAGGTGGCTGCACTTGTGAGAATTGTTGCAATTTGCGGATTGCCGCTGGCAACGTGGATTTCGCCGCGCTTTTTGCGCCAAAACCTTTGGGGTTAACCGCTGCGGATGATTGGACCGTGGAGATGCCGATCAAAGGCTTCCCTGAATTGGCAAGATTGTATCAGCTGTATCGTGAGCAGGATGAAGATGTGGTCATGCCCGTGTTACACGCGAACTTAAATTTCCCGCACAATTATAACCAAGTGAGTCGCGAGGCAATGTATCGCTTTTTTAACGAGCACCTGTCACTGGCGGGCGACAGGACTTTGCCGGAGCGTGAAGTGATTGTTAAAACCGCGCCGGAGCTCACTGTTTTTAACGAACACTATCCGCGACCTGCATGGAGTGATGAGCAGGAGCGAACCCTGCTGAAACACTGGCTTGAGGCAAGTGATCTGGCATCGAAGCAAGCCCAGCCGATGACGGGAAAACAAATCAAGGAATGGCAGCAGATGACGAAGATAGCGCTCCAAGCTATTATCTCTCACCCAGAATCCGGACTTGAATTCCGCCCAGTTTTGGAAGACGCATTTGACCGAGAAAAAGGTCCACCCGTGGAACGGGTTAAGGGCGTTCTCGTAGCAAAAGAAAATGGACTTACGAGTAATTTAGATTTGCTGATTCCGGGCTCCACGCACGGTGAAATTGAAACGGTGTTGCTAACTCTGGATTCGCACGATTGGGATCCGAAAAAGAAAATTGATGGACCGTTGACCCAATTATCTCGGATGCCAGATAGCGAGAGTCTGTTGGCTCACTTGACGATTTCTTCGGACCCCGACGCGAATCGAATGCTGGCCAATGGGCGGGAAGCGGCTGGGTATACCTTTGGATACAACCGCACATTATTTGCTTGGCGGGTTTCCCAAGCATTGTATGCCATTGAGTATTTTTCCAATCGTTTTCCAAAAGCGAACATCAATATCCAAACCGACGAGGAAGGGTTGGCCGCGGTTGCTGCCATGGCTTTTGCTGCCTCTACAAACCCTCGTGTTAACGCTTTGGATTGCCCCCTGAATGGATTTCGGTTTGCTGCTGTGACCCGTTTTCAGGATCCCAGCTTTTTGCCGGGTGGGGCGCGGTACGGGGATATACCTGGGTTTTTGGCAACTAAGCCGGACGGCTTAATCACGCTGCGCGGCGAGACTCGAGAATCGTGTCAGTGGCTGTGTGACCTAATGCAAGCTCAGGGTTTACTTGAGCAATTAGTTCTTAGGCCCA
The DNA here is from genome assembly GCA_024232675.1 of Planctomycetaceae bacterium. Lineage (GTDB taxonomy): Bacteria > Planctomycetota > Planctomycetia > Pirellulales > Pirellulaceae > CAJQPP01. The sequence goes on along the minus strand of JAAEPL010000261.1, from coordinate 13,594 downwards.
TGCCGAAGTAATCAGGCTTCGGGGTTGGAGGCTTCCGCTGGAAGTTCAGGAGGGGCTGCCATTTCATTTGCACGCTGCATTAACTGCACAAACCCAATGAAGGTTTCGATTTCATGGCTCAAACGTGGGTCTAGCTTGATCGAATCATCCACGGGACGGTCCGGCAATCGGAACCATAGTTCGTGGTATTTGTCATCGTATCCATAAATGGTAACAGCATCGATAGACACGACTGACGACGAGGTGATTGTTTTCGTGTAATCCAAAGGGTTAGCGTCGTTTTCAAAAATGGTCCAAGTGCTTTTGCGGGTCATCCACTCTCTAGCGAAGGCCCAGCCATGAAAAAACGCGAGCAGACGGGCGATTCGGAATTCGAGGAGCAGGGTGATTAATGCGGCAGCCATCCCACTTACGGTAAACGGGCCTCTGACGACGGCGAGGTGGTTGGGTGTGGCGACGATCCCGACTCGGCTATTGGGCCATTGCGTCAGTCCAGCCGCTCGGGAGTACCAAGCGGTCCCTTTTATTGAAATTTGCTCTTTGTCTAGCGCAGATTGATAAATCGTATGCCAGTAGGGATCTTGGTCGTCCGGTTTATTTTCCAAAACGCGTTTGGGTATCTTACGGACCCGAGTTTTTCGAAGCAGATAAAGTACCCAGAGACCCAGCAAAAATACGGCGGCAGGCAGGCCGAAATCAGTGTACGAAGTAATCTCCACGTAGCTTTCACGATCCGGGGCATCCGGGGAATAGAAAACATCAATTTTGTTTCCCGGCTTGAACGCGTTGCTGTATTTCCGCTTCTCGGCTGCGTCGATGTAGGTGGCATCTTCATGATCTGGCGTGATTAACTCGCCCGAATAATCTTGCCCATCCAGAACGAACTGAAACTGCAGGTCATATTTCCAGTTACCGCGTCTTACTCTTATGAGTTCAAACGACTTTACGGTTCCCTCGGTGCGGTTCCAGCCCCAGGTGTGGCTCCAGCTTTTGTGGGTCTGAACCAACGTGATGAAACCGCCGAAAACAAGGGCAATGGCGAGCAGGAAAATCGCAGAACGCTTTAGGCGGTACACAGTAGCAGATATAAAAGGGGGAATGATTGGTGAAAAATCGCGGGTTCTCGATTTCCGAACCTAATAATTTACTGGTCTCTTCCCACCAGTACAGCACCTGGAGTATTCGCACGAATGTACCAATCCATCCAAGCCACTTCGTCATAATCAAAATCAACACCGCCGGGAGTTACCAAACGTAGCGTGTCTAAAACGGCTCTGTTTTGAAAGGGTCTCACCACGGTTTGTTTCTTCTTACCGGGCGAAAAACCAATCCCGTCCGAGGATTGACCGAGGGACATGTTGCCACTGGCGGCACCGGTAGGAACAGTGTGTTCGGTGACAAGTGCCTCAATTAATTCTTTCGTGGCTCCTTGGTATTCCAAGCGACCGATCAGCCAAGCGGCCCGGTTCACCTGAGTATTTACATTGACGGTGGAGCTGGCGGATGGCCTTAACCAGTGCAGTACGGTACCCACGATTCGGTCCCGGTCGAAATGGTCTTGTTGAAGTGCGTTAACCGCGCGTTCTGCCAAATCGAGACTGCCATCCGTGGTGGCTATTTTGACCAAGGCGTTTTGTGATGCGTAGGATTCAATTTGGCCCAGGATATCAATGATCTGTTGCCTAGCAGCGGCATCCAGTCGACTGTCCGTTTCGTAGACCTTCATTAACGCGGGAACCGCATTCGCATCTTTAATATTCCGGAATTCTGCCAAAGCCGCTTGGTCGTTTCTTTTGATAATCTTGGTGAGCAGGTTCTTTAGTTTCTTATTCCACTCGGTGACCAACATATCTGCTGCCTCTTCCCGTTCGTGCATGGCAATGGCTTGTGGGAGTCGTTGCACACCGCGGCCGTCTTTGACATAGCCATGGTTGAGCATAAAGTGATCCCAGTGGACCCACACACCATTCATCTCCTTGTGACCGAGGCGAGCCCTGGCGTCTTCGTGATCGGGCTCGAGTTCTACAACTCGCAAAAGATGGAATTCACGTCGGCCCTGTAACTTCGGATCTCGCCGTTGGTTATCAACGCACCATTGTTGGAGTTGCCAATGTCCGTCTACTGTGTCTGGCACCGTGTCTTTGCGCTGAATGTATTCCCGCATCGCGTCAGTCGGTTTACGAATTTGCTCGACTTGGCTGCGCTTTAATTTGATCAGCGTGCCATCGGCCGTTTGCACAAGAAATAACTTTTGCTTGTTTTCGGTAATCTCTTTGGCAGTTCCGTGAAGCACACCACCGTTCTTCAAAAACACCGTGTCCAAAAGTAACGTCTCATCTGCTTGGACTGCCAGACTATTTAAGGCCCAGCAGCAGTAGACCGACAGGATTAGAAAAAATGTCTTCCGGAGATCTTTGCTTAGGCTCATTGTATTTCCGCCATGAGGACGCCAAAAAGGTGTTGCTTCATTGTACCCAGTTCATCCGTTTTGGGCACGGACTCTTGCTTTCACAAAAGGGCAGGTAACGTCAGCAGCACGACCTTTTTTGTGAATAGTAGCGTGCTGTTGAGTGCGGCCCTGCAATTGTCTATCGGCAAATCTCCGCGGCTTTTTATCCGCTAATCTTGCCCAATCACCAATGCAGGCCAATCATTTGCGGGGGAAACCCGTTAAATCAGATTTTTGGGAATCGCCCACTCACAATTTCTCGTGTTTTAGCGAATAATTTGAAGGACCACCCCGAGCCACACGCTCGGCTGACTGCATAATCGTTCAAATGGACCTCACATGTCAAAAATCTCGATCGTGAAAATGGCCAGTTTGTGTCACCGAGTAGGCACGGCCTACAAAGCGGGACTTAACGTCAAAGCGATCTGGGATCGCGAGGCGAAGCATGGCTCTCCCCGTCACAAGATCGAAATGCAAAAAGTTGCCGAGCAGATTGGTGATGGGCAGACGGTCGCGGAGGGATTGCGGGCCACAGATGGATATTTTCCGGAACTCGCCATTGCCGTCACCGAGGCAGGCGAAGAGGGTGGCCGTCTGGAACGGTCGTTCGAATTGCTGGCTGAGCATTACAAAACGATCGTGGGTTTTCGCAGAGACATGATCAGTCGACTTGCTTGGCCCGTCATGGAATTAGTGGGTGCCGTCTTTGTAATCGGTGCACTGATCCTGATTATGGGGTGGGTTTCAGAACAACCGATCGACTGGTTGGGTTTCGGGTGGTCTTCCACGCAATATTTTTGGGCTTGGGTAACACTTGTGCTGTTTTTCTTCGGTGGAATTACCGTGTTGATTTTCGGATCCAAGGAGGGTTGGTTTGGGGATTACCCGATGAAAATTGCCAGTCCTATCCCACTCGTTGGCAAAACCATTCAGATCTTTTCACTGGCGCGGTTTGCTTGGGTGTTGGCTGCCGCGATGGAAGCTGGCATGAATACAATGCGCGGCGTGGGTTTGGCGTTTCGAGCAACTCAAAACCACTACTACCAACAGTTTGAGGAGACAGTCCAGGAAGATATTCAGGATGGGGTTGAGATGACCGAAGTGCTTAGAGCAACGGATGCGTTTCCGGAGGATTTTCTGATTCAGCTCGAGAATGGCGAAATGACGGGGAATATTCCTGAATCGATGACGCGTTTGGCAGAAGAGTACACGGCCCAAGCCGAGCACAATTTGGCCATTATTACCAAGATCCTGTTTTTTATCGTGTTTGGATCCGTGGCGATCTTTATTGGCCTGCTTATTGTGCGACTTTATTCAATGTATATCAGCAACCTGCAGTCCTACATGTAGTCTGGGTGCTGGAATGGCTTCCCCGTTTTCTGGCGGGCCAAAAGACGCACCGCTTGTCACAGATCGCACAATGAATTCGGCAGTGAATTATTTTCGGCGAGCGACGGCAATAAAACACTCTGCGAGCGCGTGATTATCGTCGTGGGTGGGAATGATCCCTTGGGCCTGTCCGTGATTGTATTTAAAGTCACTACCAGAATTCTGATTAAACAACTCCAGTACTTCAAAGCGTCTTTCCAACGCCGATAAAAACGCGGCTCGGTCATAAACTCGCACGTGATGCGGTGCGATTTCCAGCGGCCAGCCGTTGGGAGTCGAGCAAATTAATGTTCCGCCCGGTTTTAGAATGCGTGCAAACTCCGCCAGCAAACCCTGCTCGTCGTTCACATGTTCAATCGTTTCAAATGACGTGACGACATCTAATGTGGAATCGGGCAATCCGGTTTGGAGTGCATCTGCTGACTCGTAACGACAACCCACGGGATTGTGTTTGCTGCGTGCATACTCGATTGCTTGAGGGCAGCAATCAATGCCCACCATTTGGCTGGCCTTGCCGGTCTCCTTTAAGTAGGCGACTCCGTAACCGGTACCGCAAGCGATATCAGCCACCGATTTGTTCGCCACATACTGTGCCGCGAATTGGTATCGTGCGAGATGGAAGTCGGCCCTTGCTTTGGGAAACAAGGGCAGTGTGGCGTCCATGCGTTCGGATCGGTTTTTATAAAGCCATGCCATTTGCGGGTCGTCACAAACCAGTCCTATTGCGGTTTCCAAAATCGAAACGCGTTCTTTAAGCCGATTGATAACTTGGCGATTGACTTGCGCCATTTTTTGCAACTGGACGAGGTCAATTTCTGGATGGCTCATGATAGTAAATGCTTCGTTTGCGGAGGCTGCGAATCAACAGGAAGGTCGGGTAGGCGGCAGGCCATTTGCTGGAAAAGAAAATGACCAATATTTTTTTCTCTGACCAGTCCAATTTGCAAGGAAAACGTCCGCGAGGGAAGTCTTGTACGAAATTAAGTTGAGTTTCGACTGCAGGAGCTGTAAAACGAATTTGGGGTAAGAGAAAAAAAGGGACTTTCCATGACTTTATCTAGAAGAAACGCCCTGCTGGCAACCGCAGCCGTGGTGGGCGTGGCCCCCCATCGATTCTGGAGCCTGCCTGCTGTCGCTGAACAACGACTGCCACCCGTTTACAGCGTAACGCCTGTGGCCTTTGATGGCGTTTGGGTCTGGGAAAACGAGCCCGAGAACCAGAAGGGCATCGTCGATGGAAGAGAATTTGAACTGGAGGTGGGCGTGCGTTGGCGTAGTGATGGCGAAGTCCTGAACCTCAAGTCCTCCACCGTCGCGCCCGTCGCTTTTCCCGAGCAACAGGTGTTGGATTTCCGAATTGAAAAATCGGAAGGTTGCGATGCTCAGGTGGTACCGTTGTCCAATACGGTAGGACAATTGCAGGTCAGTTCTCCACGCCTGGAACGAGGGCAGCATGTCGAAGCCAAGGCCGTTTACCGACTGAGGATATCACGTTTTTGTCCGCATTATGACAAAAGTCAGTTCCCAATTTCGCAACCCATCGGACAGGCGATACGTCAGGCGGGTTTGGGAAATAGTCCAGGCATTAGAAGCGACTGGGACAGTGTGCAAAGGATCGTGAAAGCGGTAACCAGTAAACACGAACTGCCATGGGATAAGGCGAAGCGTTTCTATCACTGGGTTTGGGAGAATATTGAAGGCAAGCTTGGCGAGTACACCAGTGTGCGGGAAGCCATCGATCAAAAAGTGGGCGATTGCGAAGAGCGAGCGGGAGTTTTTATTGCCTTGTGCCGTGCCGCAGGGATTCCTGCAAGATTGGTCTGGGTCCCCAATCATAGCTGGGCCGAATTTTGTTTGTTGGATCACCAAGGTCAGCCACACTGGATCCCCGCTCATACGGCTGCTTACAACTGGTTTGGCTGGACCGGAGCCCATGAACTCGTGCTGCAAAAGGGGGATCGATTTAGGATGCCCGGCAAAAACTCCGTCGTTCGGTTGATATCCGATTGGTATTCGTTTCGAGGCCGCCGGCCTATGATCGAGTTTTTTGGCGACCTGAAACCCGTGGCTGAGACGGGTCGGGACGCAGGGCCCGGCCGGCGGCGGAAAACTCGGCAGGCGGGTTGGGAGCTGGTAGGCAATCATCCCTCGAATCGGCGAATTCGGGGCGAATAGAACGAGTCTGCATTCCGCAAATCGTTTCTGCCCGTTAGGTTATTTGGGATCGCCAGTTTGGTTTGCCATTTTTTTATTGGGTTTCCTATGAGTCGTTTGACATCGCACTGCTTTTTTCTTTTCGGTTGCCTGTGGTTGCTGGGGCTCGGCGGGTGCGGTGCAGATGCGGAAACAGACAACGAGACGAAGCTGACACCCAAGCCAGTCCGCAGCGTGGAACTCGATGTTTTGATCATCGATGACCAGCAACTTGGATCCGTATTCAAACGTCAATTTGGATCCCGTCGCAATGGCGTGGCCAACATTAATGAGATGACTTGGCAGGAATTTCGTGACGGGAATTATCAGGCAGCGCTGGAGAATGATCTGCTGGTTTATCCTTCTTGGCGACTCGGCGAAATGGCATCCCGGGGACTGCTGGAAGAAATAACAAGCGGTAATTCCCGCTTGGACGAAGGCCGCACTCGGGCGCTGTTGGTTTCTGACCGGAACCAAGCCGTGGAGTGGGGACGGAAACAAGTTGCCATGTCGTTGGGACAATCCCAGTGGGTGGCTCTATACCGTACCGACGTGCTCGAAAAACTCGAGATGAAAGTTCCGCGTACTTGGGAAGAGTTTAATCGCTTGGCGGAACAGATCGCCCAAATCAAAGGGGACGACTTACCAAAACGTATCGCGTTTCCATTGCAGGGGCATTGGGCGAGCGCCTCCCTGCTAGTACGCGTCGTCGCTGCCATTCGCATTTCGGGGAAATATTCCAGTCTTTTTAATGTGAAAACGCTGGAGCCGCAAATTGATACGGAACCATTCATTCTTTCCCTGCAGGCCATGCAGAAACAACTCGCACCGGCGGAAGAACCCCTTAACCCGAAGCAGGTTTTGGCTGCCTACGCAAACGGCGAATTGGCCATTGCGGTGGTGCCAATCAATCACCATTGGCTGAGTGCCGAAGGGGTTGGGAAATTTCCGCCCACCGATTTGGGCCCGATTCCCGGTTGGCCGGAAGTCTTTGATCCCAGTCGTGATACATGGAATGCGTTACCCCAAGGGGCGAATGTAAGCGTTCCATTGGCGGGTACCACTGGCATGTTGGTCAGTGCGTCATCAAGTAGCGAAAAAATACGTGACTCCATCGAGGTCATGGATTGGATGACGGAAAAACAAATGAGTTCTGTGCTCTCAAGTGAGTCTGAGAATACAGGGATATCTCGTAAGGTTCATTTGGGAAGTTTGGAACGGTGGTTGGGTGAGAACATCGATTCAAAAAACGGGTCAGCTTTTGTTGACTATATCAATGAGTTGAATGGAAGTAGACGTATCATGCACTTTCTTCGGATCCCCGCAGCGGACCAATATTTAGATTTGTTGGATGAGGCAGTCCGGGAAAGTGTTTTGCAAAAGTCCAACGTCGTAAAAGCATTAACAGGTGCCGCGCAAGGGTGGACGAAAATCAACAATCAACTCGGCGTGGATTCGCAAAAATCAGCCTATCGCAAAAGCGTTGGACTGGGCCGGTAAATCAAGCCTCCGAAAAAAAAGAGGGGAAGGCAAGAGTCGCCCGGAGCTACCCGCGGAGACATTTAGCCGTGGGGATTAGCGTAGTAACTGCTTGTGACTGGCAACGTAGAGAGCGGCACGCCCGTCGCCCAGTCAGTTAGGCTTGACCGAGCATCGCTGCGATTTTACGAGCCTGTTTGCGATGGATGCGGTGATGCAAACCTGCCAGGCACAACCATTGGTGTGCGTCCAAGATTCCGAACCAAGGGTGCGGGAATTTAGGATGGCCGCGACGCAACGGTGCTTTACCCTCAATGAGTCTTTGAAACTCAAATACGATGTCGCGGAATTCATCAATGGAATCGGCCCCGCAATCGTGATCCGGTTTGAACCAGGAGATATCAAACTCACCCCGCGGTTCAATTCCGTCATGTAAAACATCGATGGTGCGAAGAATCTCTCGGTTCACACGGCACAGGTGATCCAGCACCATGAATAAAGACCAATTACGACTGGAATCCTCCATGCCGCGAAAGCGAGGAACCAATACACGCTGTGAGGCAAAGTCGTAATCGACGTTATCCACCAACTCGATGATGGCATAAGCCTCTTGATGAAAAAACTGTAGCGCACCATGGTCCGACTTAAAGGCCGAACTCAGTTTTAATCCTATTTGAAGCAAGGATTGCTCGAGAGGAGGCAACCCGGATCCGGGAGACTGAAGTGTATTCATGGGTTGTGGAATGCGGTGCGAATCTGAGAAAACACGTCGACGCGTTATGCAACCCAGCGTTGTCCGGATTCGTTTACCCGCCAACTACCGTGGGTGCGATGTCGAAAGAACTTTCTCGCAAGGGAGCGTGGTACCAGTGCCACATCTTGATACTTTTGCTGGGTGCGATGATAGACTTCGCTAATGATATCCGGCCCGGTCGTGTAAATCACATCATAGTCGTCTTGGATGGGAATGTCGGCTCGTTCTTGAACCAATTCCATAACGTCCTGCCAGAAGGGGTGCCCAGGTACCGAAGCCATCCAAAAATTAGCTACACGAAGTCTCAATTCAGGTCGACCTTGGCGGACAGCGTGCCGTTTGCCCCGTCGCAGGGAACTGCCCCGAGTCAAAGTAACTTCCTCGATTAGTAATACACTCGCGTGCGGAAATAAATTACTCAGTCGGTTCAAATTCTGAAAAGGATCCACATCTAAGTCAGAATAAACACCGCCATACTTCTCAAGTAAAAAAGGGCGAGCCAAATCACACCGCTGAATCGCGGTGGGGACGTCATCGTAAATGGATTGGTACGGGTGGTCTTCGGCGACTGCCGAAATGGTCTGGGGATTGTGTACGCTTAAGTCCCAATCAGGATTCAAGGATTCCCAACGATTGAAGTTGGCTTGCTCGCGTTCCGCTAAAGGACCGTCGTCGCCGAGGAATCCCCAAAGAAAGTGCAGACTTTTGGGGATCACTGAACCGTCGATATTGATTGATTGAGTGCGTTGGGCACGCCAAGGAAACGGCATAAAATCGGGCTCCATGTAGAAATCATGCGACGAATGCGGCGGATAGCATTTTTCGTCGCCCCATTGTCTACAGACTTTCCAAAGATTCGTCAAAGCCTTCGTTTCACAATTTCGGCAGGCTTTGCTAGCTGCTTTGCGGCAGGGGATGCTAACCCAGCCCTGTGAGTGTGGGGGTTCTGGGGGCCTGTGGGGGAGAGGGGTGGAAAAACAGGCCGGGTGGTGCGGATTGGATGCGACCGTCGGGTTATGCCGAAGGACTAAACGTTGTCGTTTTATTTGATTCTTTGGGAAATTCCCATAGTTGGAGTATGCGTTGTGATCAGCCGATTTGCACTCAGTCTTTGCGTTTTGATTTTGGCGTCCTCGTCTTGTTGGGGGCAATGCAATGACGAAGGTAGTTGCGTGCAGGGTATTTGCCCTCAGCCCGTCGGGGTTTGCGGCAATAACAACGATTGGAAAGACAACTTTTTCAATTGCTGCAAAGCGAAGCAGTTCGATGGCCCGATTTGTGATCCCTGTTGCAGTCGTCCGTATTTCAGCTTTGCCGGGGGATACAACAACTTAAACGCAATCAACGATACGGTATCTTTTACTGACGCCACGATTATCGACATAATCAACCCCGGGACCCCGCCGACATTCGATGATTTTTTGGCAGAAACAACGGACGTTAGCACCGTACGTGAGAGAGGTTTTGTGTTTGATTCGGGCTACGCGTTTAGCAGTGCTATTGGTTACCGAGTGCATCGTGTGGTGCGTGTCGAGGCGGAGTTGGCATTTCGGGAGAATGACGTGACCTCGTTTTATACTCAGGACAACATCACCACGACGAAAACGATTTTTGATAACCCCAACTTCACCAACGGGTCCGTGTTGGACACCAGTACGGTCTCGAGTCGAACCGAAGAGGCGGCCACGGGTGGTATTCGCAGTTACTCTAGTATGTTTAACGCCTACTACGATTTTTCGCCTCCGCGAATTCGCTGCTGCAATCTTTACTTGGCCGGCGGGCTCGGTATGTCATATTACGACGGAGACATGTCGACTGCGACGAACGATTACACCGTGGATTCGACTTCTTTCGCGTACCAATTGATTTTTGGTGGGAATATACCCATCACCAAAAAACTGGACTTTTTTGCTGACTACCGGTTTCTGGGGGCATCGAGAATCTCGATTGATGACGTAACCACCAATATTTCATTGGGCGAAACAGACCCCATTGTCAATCACAGCGTATTGTTCGGCGTCCGTTATCGTTTGGGCCGATAAACGCAAGGCATGCGTTGGCTGCCGTCACTCGCGATTTTTGCTGGCGAGTTTCTTAGCCTTTGAGCGAGCCAAGCAGGGCTTCAATATGGGCCAGCTCCTCAGGCAGTGAGAATTCCGCGTACGGCCTGCCGGCCAGTGAATACCAATATCTGGCATTCGCCTCGTCTCCTTCTTGGCGGTGCAACCAGCCGTGGATCCAACAGGCAACCTCATCGCGATGATGTTGGACGATCTCGTGTGCCTGTTCCCATTGTTGAGCTTGAATCAGCTCAACTGCTTTCTGATACTTCTGTGACAACACTGGCCTCGCTTTTTTGTTGAGGGATACGAGCGGAGAAACCGACAAGCATCAGCACCAGAAATGCGGATACCGCGCCAATCACGATACTTCCAGTTTCTGGTTTTTGGATTTGCAGGGAGGTTGCCAAGATTGCCTGAGCCAAAGCGCCACCGACTCCGATTAGCATGAGCGCATTCCAAATCCACATGCGATAGCCTTGCGGTTTTTCGGAACCGAGCAGTTGTTTGTTGTTCATCAGCAAGAAGAACGCGAAATAGGCAATGGGCAGCAAGATGGCGGCAAAGGTGGAGGCCACAATAATCAGCCATGTCTTGGATTGCCCAGCCCACAACCAAATCCAGCTAAAGCCTGCTGCGGCGGCCAAGACGGCTCCCACGATACGCAAAATATTGTTGTTGTAGCCTCCGCAGACCTCTGCCACAGCGTACCCATTAATCAGCATTAAAATGATGATGGTGGAAAAGCCCATGGCAAAAGCGCCTAGTCCGAAAACCAAGTTCGCGTTTTTCTCACCCAACAAGGGTTCCAAGGATTTGGCCAGTTGATTGGTGTTGGGTTTTACGAGTGTGGCGGCGAGTTTTCTCTCATCCGTTGGTAGGGTGGAAGCGTACTGTGCGATTTTTTGTTTCTTCGCTGTTTTTTGCGCGGCTTTCTCTTCGTCGGAAGTGCTGGGCATCGCGTTGATGTCTGCCAACGCATTGTCTCCCTGTTCCGCGATCATACGTTTTTCAAGCACGCCCATCGCGCCGGCAAACATTTTACTATCTTGAATCATTGCGGGGTCGTTACTGAGAAAGGCTTCGTCTGCTTTGCCGTGAAACGCATTGGCGGACGCTAAAACAATACAGCTGGTAACGATAATAAAGGGAATCGCCATCGCAGTGATCAAATCCCAACGCGCCAAGCCGCGAAACGGTTTGTCCCAACCGCGAGCGATCATGGAATAAGGCAGTAGGAACGTCATGTTGATACCAACGGCTGTCGCCGTGGTGCTGATAATCACCTGTCGCTGGTTTTTGATAATGTTCTCATTCCAAAACGCTTGCCATTGTTCTGGTAGGCCATTAATCAGCGTCGCGATTTGATTGGCGGGTTGGTTCCATTGACTGAAATCGGGGATGAATCCGCGCCAGATTTGGGCCCAGTCCAATTCATCGGTGCGCGTCAGATAGACGACTACGAACAAGAAGCAAAGTACGATCAAACCAACGATGACTTTTAAGCTAATATCAAAAATGCGACTCATGACCCCGGGCCGGAAACTCATGATGACGGCCGCCAAGGCGAGAATTACAAGAACGGCGGAAACCCCAATTTGACTACCGCGGGAATCACCCAAAGACCCAGCCAACAAGTTGTTATCTAAGGCATCAAAGCACAAACTGAATTGCGGTAAGATGAAAATCATGTTGGCCAAGATAGTGGCAGTGATCCAGCCCACGCCCAGCACTGGATTGATGTATTGGTTAATCGCTTGGTAAGGACGTATCTTGATTGAGAGAGTTATGTAAGCGATGGCCGATAACATAATTACGCCGATGATGATCGCCACGGCCTGCAGCCATAGCATTTGGTACCCACCGAGGACTCCCAAATAGAGTGCGCCGCCCAGCGATCCACCGCCTAAGGTGATGGCGCTCTGTAACCATCCAGGTCCCGAAAGCTTAAGAAAAGCGCTCAGTTTACCTGCCGGTCCTGAGGCGTTGGAGAGGATTTCACGGTCGCGGTGGGTGTTGGATGACATAGTGCTTCCTTGGTTTGGGTGGCAGGTATCGTGCCTGACTTGCATGTAATAATCAAGTTCCCTTCGCTAGATAACTCTAGCCGGAGAGCGTCTATTTCTTGGGTAGTGGGGGCATGAGTTCGCTTTTTTAATGAGCGACCAGGGGCGAGCCCTTGCGTTAAGTTCCGCAGTTTAACATTTCTTCCGTGCGAATCGTCGCCGTGAGCTACTGGGACTAAGGTTCGACGGCTGGCTGCAGAGGGCTTTGAGCTAGGCGGAATTTTTTTTCTTCGCCAGAAAAGAACTCAACGGTGGCTGTTCTTTTTTTGCCTTGCCCGCTGAGAGCGATAATTTTCCCAGCACCATATTCAGGGTGTGTGATCAGCATTTCCAGTTGGAATAGTTCGGGTGGGAAGCGTTTCACGGGCTCGCTAGTTGCCTCGTCTTGCGAAAACATCTCCGAGGCAGTTTGGATGAGCGGTGTCTCTGCTTTTTGGTATTCCGAAGGTTCCGTATGCACGTGAACCGTATCGTCTGTAGAAAACCAATCGTCGTCATCGGATTCCTGATTGAATTCATCGAAGCTGGTTCCAAAAGAGTTTTGCGGTTCGATGATTGTCATTTTTTCCCGCGGCAGTTCCATCAAAAATTGGCTGGCCACGGTGGGCCAACTGGCACCTCGGCGAAAGCGATAGAGCGCGCGACTCAGTTGCAGCTCTTCTTGGGCACGCGTGATGCCCACAAATAGCAACCGTCTTTCCTCTTCTAGTTGAGCAGGATCCTGCATACTTCTTTCGTGCGGGAGCGTTCCCTCCTCGACCCCGACTAAAAAGACAACGGGGAACTCTAGACCTTTCGCGGCATGCAGGGTCATCAGGGTAACGGCGTTATCATTGCTCTCCCACGCATCTGTCTCGTTGACCAGCACCGCCGATTCCAAGTAAGCCTGTAAGCCGCCATCATGTGGGTGTTGAGCATCAAATTCTTGAGCAGCGGCCTGTAATTCGTCAATGTTGGCGATTCGGTTATCCGCCTCCTCGGAGTCCTGTTTCATCAGGTGCTCTCGATAACCGGTATGCGTAAGGACTTGGCTAATTACTTCCTCAACGGTATCGGTAGCATGCACGGCCAAGGCGTCGTATAAGGCAACGAATTTGACAACCTTCGTGGCGGCTTGTTTCGACATTTCAGGATTCAGTCCTGAGCGACGGGCGGATTCTAACATCGAAATGCCCTCCGCCTCAGCGAAATTTCGGATGCGTGT
>JAAEPL010000260.1 GCA_024232675.1 Planctomycetaceae bacterium | reverse complement strand
GCCTTTCGAGCCGCAGGGATTCCCGTGCCCGCCGGAATTAATCGCGACCTGTTAAGACAACTGACGCGTTCTGTGGAAACTGCAGACTGCTCGCATTTAATTTTTCTGGGCGACTTGATCCATAATCGTAATTCGTTAACCCCATCGGTCATCGATGAGATGGGGAACTGGCGGGAACAGCATAAAGACCTCGACGTGACCTTGGTTCTCGGAAATCACGACCGGCACGTCCGAGGCTTTCCCGCATCGTGGAAACTTAAAACTTGCCGCTCCTATCAGGTCGATGCCCTCACGTTGGTTCATGACCCCGCGACAGGCAAAGCTCAAAACACCGCACCATTCATATGCGGGCATCTCCACCCCGCGGTACAAACGGGCGTCGCTGCCGACCGCATGAAACTAAGGTGTTTCGCACAATACCCCGATCATTTGGTGGTACCGGCGTTCGGCCCCTTCAAGGGCGGAATGACGTTATCCACCCGCAAGATGATCGATTGTTTCGCGATTGCCGAGAATCAGATCTGGTCTGTTAAACAACGCTGATTCCCAGAGAACGCCCCCTTTTTGAACGCAGCCGCATGGCCCTGACCGAGGGCGCTGCGAAGCACACCAGCGATCAAATTCGCTCTAAAATTCTGGCTCCAGAACAAAACATGCCTTATTCACCGTGCTTTTGCCGGAAAAAAGGCAATATCGAAAGCACTTAGGCGAATTAAAAAGAGAACGGATTCGCTGTAAAATTTGCGGCAGATGTGACAGATGTTCACCCGTCAGGCCGGCAGAAAGCCTCGAAGCGTTTTCAAAAACACCAGCGAGCATCCACCCTGTTTTGATTTTTCGGAGAATTAATTGCCAACTTGACCGAATCGGAAATAGGCTCGATCACCCACTACGACCAACCGTCCAACAAACTCAAAACCATTTAATGACACCCAAATCAAAAACCAAAAAAAATCAGAAAAAGGATTACAACCAACTCAGGTATCAGTTGCTGTTTATCGGTATCATCGCTCTCCCGTCTGGAATTGCAGGCGCCTTGGTCGGACCCGATTTGTTTCAAAAATCTTTCGGTATCGATATCGTCTCGTGGCAAGGCTTTCTGGTCGGCTTGCTATCAGGTGGTGTGAGTGCAGGTGTCAACATCGCTTGGTCAAACCTGTCGCGGCGTAAACACTCAACGGCCACAGCTGAAAAAACATTACCTGGCATCGCTGACGATTCGCTAGATAACAGGTTTATTCAGGATCAAATCTGCATGCTCATGAGACATGTGGAGCCCCATTTTGATGTTAGCAAAAAACGCTCGGTGGGCACGACGACGCTGGCCTTGGGGAAATTGACACTCGATGTCAAAACTACCGGGCATAGCACGCAAAGAAGAAATCAACCTACCTATTTTCAAACTGCCATTTATCTTGAAAACCAAGATCTCAATCTTCCCAGCTTCACCTTGAGACCGCGCAGAAAAGGGTTCCAGATTTTCGACAAGCTGATCACGGGCGGCGAAGTGGAGTTGGAAGAACGCCCCGAATTTTCCGATAAGTACGCGTTGGTTGGATTGACCAATCGAGTCCAAAAACTATTTTCTGACGAAATCAAAGATTTATTATTGCGGCAACCCGTTTGGGAAATTCATGCCTCTGAAAAGCGAATGATTCTCTTTATACCGAAACGAGAATACCTCGGTGAAGACGAAAAAAAGTTCGCAAAGTCCGCGACCAAGCTAACTCGACTTTTCGAAAAACGTTGCCGCGAATTGCAAGCGAATGGTGCCTTTAGCGATCCCGTTCGCAGTGACGAAATCGTGGCGCAAGTAGAATCGCTCGAAGGACCCTTGGCATCGCTTTACCAAGCTAACTTTAAACGCACCAATATCACGCGAGAAAGCGTGCGCAGCTTTGTTCGCCAAGCAACACCTCGTTCAGTACCCAAACCGTTACTGTTTCAGACACGACCCGACTCACTCCTGCTGTTTGCTGGAGTGGTCCTTGGTCTCGGGTCGATCATCATCGCCACTTCAACACAGAAATCACCCGACAACTCCTTACTGCTCTGGGCAATCAGCGGGGGTTTGATTTTATGCAGTGCGACGGCTCTTTTTTTTGCTTTACGTACCCCGCTGCGAAAGCGCTGGTTACTAAAAAATGGGGCCGCGGTATCGGGTGTCATTACCAAAGTAGAATCGACGGGCTTTATCAACGCTAACGAAAGAATGTACCGTTGCTATGTCAAATTCCAGGCCGCTGGCAAAAAGATCAACGGAAAGTGTTGGCTGAATGGACAAGCCGCGCAAAGGGCACAATCCATGATCGATAACAAACAAACCACGCCTACTCTGGTGGACCCCGCCCATCCCCAGCGCTGCCTCATACCCGAGTTGATGGCGATGGCCTAGCGTCTCCAAGTTTTCGG
>JAAEPL010000259.1 GCA_024232675.1 Planctomycetaceae bacterium | reverse complement strand
GCATGGGCAGTCTTGCGCTTGCAATAAAGGTGCGGCTAAAAAGACCGCCGTAACGACTAGCAAATTCGGTAACGTCCTTGTCATGGAACCGGATCCTCGTAAGAGACAGTGGGTTTTCTGGGATGCCGTGATTGTTACGGAGAAGGCAAATTTCAGGCAATATCGATCTGGCGTTACTTTTTAGGTAGCAAGGCCCGGCCCAAGTGCTGAGAGTCCATGTGCAGACGCCCGGTTTGAAGGCCAATCCAGCCCTAGTAAAATAAGGGAGCTGAATATCGGTATCTCTCAGCCCACGTCCGCAGGCCTACGCGGACGACCATGTTTGCTAGCGGTCTTAATTCCAGCTGGTGACGGAATGAGGAAAACGGGTTTGTGCGTTAGTGAAAAGCGTCAGGACCGGCGATTCCGATAGCAAGAAGGCTGCCAGCGTGGGCACTAGACCCTTGTTTGAGTTTGGCAGAGTGCCGACTAAGTCGATTAATTTACTCGCTCCGATAGGTGGAATCCCGGGACCGCAACGCTGCCAATGCTAGTGTGCAAATGCGACCTGAGTGATTGCAATGATGCAAAAGGAAAAAGATGAAAAACGGTTCCGTTAAAACACTTTTGGCAATTGCCTTATTCGCTTGGGCCTCGGGAATGATGCTGACTTCGCCCGTGCAGGCGCAGCAAGACCGAGGCTCGTTCATCGATGCCAATTACACCAAAACCGAGCATCGTATTCCGATGCGTGATGGGGTTGAATTGCATACGACGGTCTATCATCCGAAAGACCAATCACAAGATTATCCGATTATGTTGAAACGCACGCCCTATAGCAGTCGGCCCTATGGACCTGACGCGAAAGCCAATCGGCTGGGCAATTCCAAGTACATGGAACAGGACGGTTATATTTTTGTCGTTCAAGATGTACGTGGGCGTTGGAACAGCGAAGGCAGTTACGACAACATGCGGCCTCACGTGCCGGGTGATGAAGACATTGATGAGAGTTCGGATACCTACGATACGATCGAATGGTTGTTAGCCAATGTGCCGCGTAACAACGGCAAAGTTGGAATCAGCGGAATTTCCTATCCTGGTTTTTATTCGGCTGCCGCATTGCCCGAGCATCATCCGGCTTTGGTGGCTTCCTCGCCACAGGCACCGATCGCGGATTTTTACTTTGACGATTTTCACCATCAGGGAGCCTATGTCTTGATGTACTGGAATGCCACCAGCACGTTTGGCTATCAACATAATGGACCCACGACCGAAAACTGGATTCCTAGAATGAGCCCGCGGCCGCGTGGAAACGCGTATGATTTTTTCATGGAGCTGGGCCCCCTGAAGAATTCAGCTGCTTACCAGGGTCAAGATAACTTCTTTTGGAAGCAGTTGGTGGAACATCCTAACTACGACGAGTTTTGGCAGCGCCGTAGCATCATTCCTCACCTCAAAGATATCAAGACCAACGTGATGACTGTGGGCGGGTGGTTTGATGCAGAAGATCTTTACGGACCTTTGAACATCTATCAGGCGATTGAAAAAAATAAGTCAGATGATGATCACTTCAATGTACTGGTCATGGGTCCTTGGAGTCATGGTGGGTGGAGTCGAGATACCAATGAAACCACGGTCGGAAATATCTTGTTTGGAGAGGGCATCAACGACACTTACCAAAAAGAAGTGGAAGCTCCTTTCTTTCGACATTTCCTGAAGGGCGAGGAGTGGAAACCGGACTTTGAAGCTTTAATGTTCGATACGGGAAAAGGGGAGTGGACCAAATTTGATAGCTGGCCTCCGACGCAAGCTGAGACAACGCGCGTTCATTTCCAACCTAACAAGGGACTGTCAAGCGAGGTTCCCAAAGAAGGCGGTATGGGCGACGGAAAAGAGTATGCAGAGTTTATCAGTGACCCTGCCAACCCCGTTCCTTACCGTGACAAAAAAGATATCGCGATGCGTTTTACACCGCGACCTTACATGACGGATGATCAGCGTTTCGCGACCGAACGCGATGACGTGCTAGTGTTTCAATCTGATGTGCTTAAGTCCGAGGTGACGTTAGTTGGTCCAATCAAGGCACATTTGAAAGTCTCTGTTACCGGGACAGATTCCGACTGGATTGTTAAATTGATTGATGTCTATCCGGAAACAGGCCCCTCCTATCCAATGCCTGTGCGTGACGCGGATTTGAAGGGTTATCAACAATTGGTGCGGAGCGAGGTATTGAGAGCTCGATTCCGCGATGGTTTCGAAAAGCAGCCAAAACCCTTTGTGCCGGGCGAAGTCACAGATGTGGTCGTGCCATTGCAAGGCGTTTACCACACGTTCAAGCCAGGTCACCGCATCATGATCCAAGTGCAAAGCAGTTGGTTTCCTCTGATTGATCGTAACCCGCAAAAATACGTCGATAATATCTTTGAAGCCGAAGCAAGCGATTTCATTAAATCAACACATCGGCTTTATCATTCCGCCGAGCACCCCTCGTTTTTGGAAGTTCAAATATTGAACTCTTCGGCTGACGATATCCAACCTTGATGATCGTCGATTTTATCGCTGTGGCAGACGTCTTAGCTGTTGGTAATGATTTCCAACGCTGAGGCGTCGACCTCGGGTGCGGGTTTGTTGGTTCGTAAACCTAGTTGCAAACGAACGATCCAGCGTCCATTTTCATCCCCCTGGATTTGCCAGGTCGGCAGTACTTTTACCGATTGGTGCACTAATTCAAAACCACCTTCGGATCCGTTCACGGTGCCCACGGGGCAACTCCAGAGGTTACCGGGTTGATCCCAAGTGAGGTTAGCGTCGAGTCCCAGCCAGCCGTCGCTCAAGGAGATGCCACGGCAGTCATCGAGGCACAAGCTCTGACCTAATTGTCCGAGATTTTCGCCGTTGATGTCCGAGAAATATCGATCGTCCTGACCGTCTGGCATCCCCGCGAAATTGAACTCGATCCCGAATCGGAAAGTCTGATCCTGCGGTAAATTTTCCAACATGTAGGCAATCATCATGCTGGAACCGTCAGATTCCAAGGTCACGCCTTTTGTGACTTTGACGGAATGCCCGGCCAAGTTACCGGTGCGGTTCATTAGTACTTGGTTGCGTTCCGAGCTACGTCTTAAAGTGCACTCGTAGGCACCCCGCGCGAAATCGCCGAGAGCTTCTGTCTGGCATTGAACAAATTGTTCGTGAGTCGTATCAGCGTGCCAGAAATGGTCCACCAAGCTTTTGCAGGGAGCTTGGTCGTAGGCGATCATGCTGTCCAAACCTTCCTGTTTGAATTTGATCTGATCGTGAATGCTGGCCGCAGAATCGTGATCGGTGTTAGCGCCCCGGCGAATTTTTTCATGGTAGATCTCTGGGCGTCGCTGCAAACTGGCCAGTAGATTGTGACCGATCGAACGCACATCAAGTTCGTAAAGGTGGCCCCCGTCAGCGGGACGGAACCAGCCAATTAAATGGGGGTTCGCTAACATCACTTCGTTGGAAAGATCAAAATCGAAATCGGCAGCCTCAACACGGCTTTGATTCGGCTCGGTAGACGCTTGATCCAATAAATTATCGGCTACGATCAGGTGATGAAAAATGGCATTCCGTAAGTGCGGCAGATAAACGCCCCCAAAGGCACCGTGCCAATATGCGCAGTTACATTGTCCGCGGTACAAATGATCGCGGGCCTGATCCAGTAAGTTGGAGTCCCAATCTGCAGTAGCTGATTCCAAGCGGTTGCTGACATACATCATCCGCGCGTACATCTCATTGGTTTCAGGGTATTTGCATTTGAAGTTTCTCCAAAATCCACCCTGAATAAAGCGACGAATGCGGGGCCAACGCCAGTCTGTTTCCATTTCATGAGAGATACCGTCGAATTCCTGTTGGCGTTCGATGGGCAAAGCCCACTCGGTCATCTCTCGATAACTTGCCGAAGGTAAATAAATTTTACCACGCGCCGGTGCATGATCGGCAGCTTCTGACAAAGTCGTGCATTGCAACCAGTCTTGATTGGCGACTAAGGCGTCGAAGAAAGAACGCAGCCACCCGTTATCGTAGACGTGCTGTTTGGTGTCAGGCCAAGTGCCAAATTTTTCTCCGTCATCCGCAAAAACGACGGTCGAGTTCGGACGCGTATCAGCAATTTCTCGCAAGTACTCGATGGTCTCCAACGGATCACGGAATGGAATGGTGTAGCGAAGTTGCTCACTGCCCGGGAAGACACGCAGTGTTTGACCTTGGTCTTCTGCAATGTAGGCACCGTGGAGATCCTCGTGACCCAATCCAGCACAACGAAAATGGTAGTCATCCAAAATGGTATATTCGATGCCGCTTTGGGCGATGTCGTTCACCAGGCTGGCTTCCCAGACGCGTTCGGGAACCCACATGCCGCGGACCTTGGTATCGAATCGCTTGTTAAGCCAGTCCGTGAATCGTTGAATTTGCCCGCGTCGATCACGGGACGGAATCATCGTGAGGATGGGTTCAAAAAAAGCTCCGCCCAGAATCTCAATGCGGTCTTCGCTAACCAAACTCCGCACGCGGTTTAAATATTCCGGATGCCGCTGTTGGAGCCACAACAAAAGAGGGCCGCTGGTGTGCAGGCCAATTTTGATACCTTGATAGGATTCAAACAGGTCAAGGAATGGCAGATAGCTGTCCTGGAATGCGTGTTCAAATACATCGTCGAAATTACCAATCGGCTGGTGGTTATGAAGCACCAAGCAAAGCCGGATTTTGGGATTAGCCATGAATCAGTCGAAAATATCTTGAGAAGGGTGCGGGAAGGCGTGGCGAATCGCAATGCTAGGGAATCCGTCCATTCATGCAAACCACAAAATGTTGGGTTCGAGCAGGTCCCCGGTCGAGAGCCAGCTTCACTTTGGGGGGACAGGCCATCTAGCGAGATTTAGCAAAATTGCGGAACTGTTCCGCTGCGGTTTCTGGAGCGACCGGGTTAACCCAACATTCCGTGGCCAATTCAAAACCGGCGGATTGCGGAAATCGAGGGACCAAATCGACAAACCAGGGCGCGTTCATATCGTGGCAGGGCGGTAAATGGAAAATTAAATTGTAAGCCGGGTCATCTAGGCATCGCTCAATACCGTCAATCCACTGTCGACAGAGTTGCGCCAATTCGTTGCGTGAGGATGCCGCTAGTTCGGCAAACGGCAAGTCACTTTTGGGGGCAATCCGAATCTGATTGGAATGTCGGCTGGCAAAAGGGCAAAACACCAGGAAACGTGCGGTCTCGCAAAGAATGCGTTCACCTTGACGGGCCTCCCAAGCGAGCCGGTTTTGCCAAACGGTTTCCGCTTGATCTGCTGATGTCTGTCGCATGCGGGCAATCCGGTCGTAGACTTGCTGGGTGCAAATCGGTGAGGCGATCAGTTGAAAGTGCGAGTGTTCGATGGAAGCGCCCGCCAAAGGTCGGCAGTTCATAAACAGGCAGACATGGGCGATATCGCTGCGTTTTTTATGAAAATTGAGACGAGCCTGCAGGACCGCAAAACTTGTCGAAAGTTCTTCGTCATTAAGTCCACTCAAACTAACTACATGCCGCGGTGACAGCACGATGACTTCCTGATAGGGCATGGCTGGGGACTGAGTGGCCAGCTTGCCGGAGGTGAATGAGGCGGCTTGCTGGTCCGGCAGGTCGGGCCCGACTACCGACAGGGATTCGTCCAGAGCGGGAAATTTATTAGGGAGGATGCGAACGGTCCAATCGGGATTCTCTTCTTGGTGAGGGCGGCTGGCGGACCATTCCTCAATCGCGGGCGGCGTTACCGATTCGTTTCCTTTGCAAAACGGGCAGTCTATCCCCGCTCGTCGCTGAGAAAATTGCTGAAATTCAACCGGTCGCGAATTTCGCTTTTCCGCAATGACAGCCCACTGACCGAATATCGGATCGTAACGCAGGTCGGACATGACGCTCTTTCTGAGGATTTGCGAAAAAGCGAATTGTACCCAGTTTACAAATCGTATGCAGGGTCAGGCCGATTGGGGGCGAAATCGCGCCCGATGAATGGCTTGGTAAGCCGATTCATAGCGGCGAGCACTGGCAGCCCAAGACCAATCATGATTCATGCCGTTTTCGACGATCTGTTTCCAAATCTCAGGCTGGGCATAAGTTTCAATCGCTCGAGCCAATGCCTGCTCTAATTGATGCGCATGAAAACCGGAGAAGGAAAATCCGTTGGCAGTGCCGGCGGATAAGGTTTCATCGGTGTAATTAATTACGGTGTCGGCCAAGCCACCCGTTTCGTGGACGACCGGGACCGTACCATATTGCATGCTATATTGCTGGTTCAGACCGCAGGGCTCAAAAAGACTGGGCATCAAGAAAATATCGGACCCAGCCTCAACCTTGTGAGCCAATTCGTTGGAAAATTCCAACCGCGCGGCGAGCGTATGCGGAGATGTTTGAGCCAGTTGTTGGAGTTCGTTTTCCAAGTCACTGTCTCCGGTGCCCAGGATCGCCCATTGCACGGCAGTCTGTTTGGCAAGCCACTGTTTAGCCACTTCCAGTATTAAGGCCCAACCCTTTTGCGAAGCAATTCGTCCAACAATTCCAATCAGCGGTCTCGTGGGGTCCACGTCCAGACCAAATGCTTTTTGCAAATCGGATTTGCAAAAAGCTTTTCCGGTTTGCCAATCGTCCGCGGAATAGTTAGCGGCCAAGTGGTTGTCTTTGGCCGGATTCCACTCGTTTGTATCAATACCATTTAAGATGCCGATCAAGTCCGCCGAACGTTCACGCAAAATAGTGTCCAGACCATGGCCCTGTTCGGTGGTTTGAATTTCCAAGGCATAGCTTGGACTGACGGTGCTGAGTTTGTCCGCAAAGACGATGCCTGTCTTCAATAAATTCAAACGGCCATAAAATTCCATTTGTTGCCAGTTGAAATATTGCCAATCGATGCCGGTGATCAGCATATCCCAGTGCCAAAAATTACCTTGGTAGGCCAAATTGTGAATCGTCATCAAGGTGGCAATCGATTGAAAACGTGGGTCCTCCGCGTATACCGTTTTCAAATAGGCAGGCAGCAAACCTGTTTGCCAGTCGTTGGCATGTAAAACGTCCGGGAACCAATTGAGGCGCTCTAGTGATTCCAAGATAAAACGGCAGAAGAAGACGAAGCGTTCACAGTTATCCTTGTAATCTTCGCCTGCATCCTGATACAGACCCACACGATCAAAGTAGTCCGGTTGATGGACGAGGTAAACGACAACGTCGCTGTGCGGCAGGTGGCTTTTCCATAATGCCCCCTCCACGATTTTGCTGCCGACTGTGATCGGAATGCGAATGCCCGTATCTTCCTGATCGACACCCGCATTTTTACAGGCTCGATAGGCGGGCATAAAAACGGCCACTTCGTGGCCGAGCTTTTGAATTTCAGCTGGAAGCGCGCCACAAACGTCGGCTAGACCGCCGGTTTTGGCAAAGGGCACGACTTCACTACTGGCCAATAATATTTTCATAACGGGAGCTCGCTAAAGACATTCGGAATTGTAGCGGTCACGTTGATTTCGTGCTATCGCGATCAGACCGCTTCCACAGAGACCGTTACGAGGTCATCGCTTGGATCGCGGTCATGATTTGCTCATGCAATTGTGCTTGATTCCCAAAGGGAATGTTCCACAAGGGTCCTGCCCATGAATTTGCAAACGGCGTTTGAAGCGAATCGCCGGGAGCGGACATGACGATTCGTAATTTGGCTTGAGCTTCCGTGGTGGCCAAGGTTTGAGCATCCTGAATCAGGAGCACAAGCCATTCAGCA
Source organism: Planctomycetaceae bacterium (assembly GCA_024232675.1). GTDB lineage: Bacteria > Planctomycetota > Planctomycetia > Pirellulales > Pirellulaceae > CAJQPP01. The sequence continues at coordinate 10,625 of JAAEPL010000259.1, read as the reverse complement.
GTCGAAGAAGCAGGGATTTGCAGTAACTTTTGAGCGGCAATCGCATTTGGCGGGTTCACCCAATTTATCTCGCCACTCAGGTTCATATGGGTGGTATCGATTGCAAATTGGCGAGGTAACGAGACGGCGATAATGTTCGGGCGCTGCCGCAGGTGCTCCGCCAGTCTGCCCAGCGAGATACCAATTTCCGGGTGCTGCATATCGGCCGCAATTTCAGCGGCAGGGTGCAACGCGAAACGGCGAAACGTCATACGCGGGTGAGGGACCCATAAGGCCTGCGTATGAATGATTTCTTCACCGAACAACAGAATATCTAGGTCCAGCGGTCGAGCATCCACACTTCCGGAACGCCGCCGACCGGCCGCAAATTCTAGCTCTAACAAATACTGGAGCAGCTGATGCGGGGAGAGTTGAGTTTCGACAAGCACCGCGCCGTTCAAAAAAGTACCCTTGAGGGGTCCGACCGGTTCGGTTTTCAAAAGCCCGCTGGTGGCTAGCAATTGCGTGCTTGGGAGCAGGTTAATTTTTTTGCAGGCTTGATTGATAGCTGCCTGACAGTCCCCTTGATTGCAGCCGATCGCGATAAGGCACTGAGTCATCTTGGGTAGCACGAGTCATGCGGTATCAGAAACAATAAAAAGGGCGGTGCCACGTCATGTGGACCGCCCCTGCTTGAGTTCGAAATGATGCGAAAGTCAAGCCAATAAAACTCGTGCGTCCGCTCGAAACCATCCTGGTTCGGGTTGATCGGAATTAGTTCGAATCCTTTCGAACCAACCAATCTGACGGACACAAAATAATGGGTGAGGGATCCTTCCACGCCAAGTGGCAGACAGTCGAGTCCATCGGTCGCTTCACCCAGTAAGCCTAAAATACGGGAATGTAAATTCGGTGACGATTTTCAGTGTTATCAATGCGGGCGACGTTACCATTGCAGGTAATTTTCTGCGTGTGCCAAACCAAAACTAAATTGGCAACGAGCGTCGGTCAGGTTTGGCCTATTCCGTCACTCCTCTTCTCTTGAAGAATTCCTCGGCGGCACAAAGCATGACAAAAGATCGCGGCAAAAGTTCTAAAGAAATTTAGAACTCCAGATGTTCCGAGAACAGAAGCGACAATTTTTTATCGGCTAACAACATGACCAAGAAGCATTCACTAGTCGAAGTTGATTTGTTTCAAACGAAGAACCCATTCAGGTAACGGCGTATTGTGTGGAACTGAAAACGATTGTCAAGGAATCTAAATACAAAATTTCGGGAATCCTCATTTTGTTTTTTTTGCATTAGTTTTTGGTTTTGCCTGCGGGTAGATTTTGCTATCGATCTTGGTGTAAGAGATCCGTTGTCCCACAGAAAGTTGCGGCTCCTCACACTTGACAATGGGTGAATTAGCGCGCTCCGTTGTTCTTCCTGCGTCTATCAAGCGAGCCCACGTCGCCTATAATCTGTCCCAAATACATTCATCCCGTTTCCTTTTTCGAATGCCGTCATGTTGAAAATCATCAACTGTCCCCACCCCACATTGCGCCACGTTTCCAAACCGATTCAACGGGTTGATAAGAAATTGAAATTGATGGTCGAAGAGATGTTTGAGTTGATGTATGAGAGTAATGGAATTGGATTGGCTGCCAATCAAGTTGACTTGCCGTTTCAATTGGTAGTGATCAATCCCACGGGTGAACGGAAGTCCAAAGAGGAGCGAGTTTTAATCAATCCGATTGTGCAATTGCCGAAAGGCAACAGCGAAGCGGAAGAGGGTTGCTTGAGCATTCCAGGTGTCTATGGAAAAGTAGTGCGTCCGGCCGAAGTACACGTGATGGCTTACGACTTGTCGGGCAACAAGATGGACGAGGTCGTTGGCGGAACGTTGGCTCGTGTCATTCAACACGAATTTGATCACTTGCAGGGTGTGTTGTTTCCTGACCGAATGACGGAGGCAGCGCGACGGTCGATCGAGGGCGAGTTGGCGGCTTTTACACTAGAGTTCGAGGCCATGAGAAAACAGGACGATGGCTTGCTCGAAGCGAATATTAAAAAGCGCCTCGCCGCCTTGGAAGCTGAGTATTGTTAGTGCGTTCATGGCCAGCACGGTGAAGTTAGCGATGAGAAAAGGAACAAGATGGCGTTGAGAATCATTGTGATGGGGACGGGTCCGTTTGCCGTTCCGACACTCGATTGGCTGGCCCACAGCGAGCACGAAATTTGTATGTTGGTGACACGCCCCATTGAAGATGCGGGTAAGCGCCGCAAAACGGCTGCCAATCCCGTACGTGACTATGCGGAACAACTCAGCGACGTGGGCGTTTTCGCGCCGCCGAATATCAATACACCTGAGGCCATCTCTCGGCTGAATTCTTGCCAAGCCGATCTTCTGTTCGTGTGTGACTATGGACAGATTTTGAGTCGAGACTGTTTGGCCTCGACGCGTTTGGGGGGCATTAATTTACACGGCTCGCTGTTACCGAAATATCGAGGCGCTGCGCCTATTAACTGGGCGGTCTATCATGGCGAAACGACACTCGGTGTCACCGTTATTCACATGACGCCCAAGCTCGATGGGGGGCCCGAGTTGGCCAAGAAATCGCTTTCAGCCGGTCCCTTGGAAACCGCGGAACAACTGGAACCGCGGTTGGCGGAACTGGGAGTCGCCGCGGTTCAAGAGTCGCTGACTCAGTTGCAAAGCTGGGATGGCGTCTCCGAGATTGGCCAACCTCAGGATCCCAGCGGAGTCACTCAAGCACCGCGGTTAAAAAAACAGCAAGGCAATCTGGACTGGTGCCGCTCAGCAAGGGAACTGCTGAATCAAGTCCGCGCATTCCAACCGTGGCCCGGCAGCTTTACCCACTGGTTGCCCACCGATGGTTCACCTTTGCGATTAATCCTGCACCGCGTCTCGGTAGCCTCAATTGAGGCAGGTGGAGCGCCGGCGGGCACGGTGGTGGATGCGGATAATTCCGCCATTACCGTCTCCACCGGTGAGGGTTGTTTGGCAATTCACGAATTACAACCCGCCGGTAAGAAGAAAATGCAGGTTGCCCAGTTTCTCCGCGGCAAAAAAGTCGTGGCGGGTGACTCATTTGGCGTGCCTCAGCCCAAATAACGCGGTTTGTGGATAACGCCCGTCAGCAGATGGGTTATCATACGGCGTCCCATCCCTTTAGCCTTTTGTGAGAAATGAAATGCGTAGAATTTTATTGCTCGGCTTGTTGGTCGCATTGACCGGCTGCGGCGAGCAAAAACCGGAGAAAAAGAAAGAGGCAGACGAATCTGACAAAAAAACCAGTCAGGTCACGCCCCCAGAAACCAAAACCGAACCTCAGACTGCCGCTCAACCGGCTGTCACACCGCAAGCAAAATCCGAGGTAGCGGCGAATGAAAAGGTGGCCGAGCCGGCGGCAAAAAAAGCGGCTGGCGAGAAAGCGGCTGCTAACAAAGCGATCGCCGCGGTGCCGGTAAAGCAAGAAGAGGATGCACAGGGCAAGGCACAAGAGGCCCCAGAATCAGAAGCGGAAAAGGCACCTAACGTCGCCGACATAATGAAACGTTTTACGGGTGACCGAGCGGCTTTCATGAAGAAGTATCGCGCGGCAGATCCCGCAGACCGCCAGGCGTTGGTCGCCAATGAATTGCCCCAACCGCAACCTTATGCAGAGGCCTTGTTGCCGTTGGTCAAGGCCGATCCGGCAAGTGATGAAACTCGCCCCGCGTTAATGTGGATGCTCAGTCAATCGCAAGGTGAGCCCAAAGAAACGGCGGCCAAATTATTGGTGGCACACCATATGGATTCAGAGCAGTTGCCAAACGGTCTGTTTGGGCTGACCCGCCAACCCCCTTCCGCAGCCATCCAGACAATGTTGGATGAAATTATTGCCAACGCTACTGACGAACAGCGTCGGTTAAAAGGCATCGCTTCCTTTGGTAAGGCCATGCAGTTTTACAACGGTCAACGTACCTATGATGCCCTGAAGGGAAGAGTTGAGTCGGCCGAAAAGGATGACAGTGATGAAGCAACCCTGGCTAAAGCGCAAGCAGGCTTGGACGACTTCATGAAGCAACTGTCACCTGACGCACAAGCCTATTACCGCACGGGTAAAATGGCAGACGGTAGCGAATTGCCCGATCGCCTCGAAGAAGTTAGCAACGAATTTGGGGACGTCGTTTTAATGGAACGCGGACCCCGAAAGATAATGCTTGGTGACAAAGCAAAAGGCACCATTTTCGAGATGCGGAACCTGGCAATCGGCAAGACAGCTCCCGATATTCAAGGTGAAGATCTTGATGGGGAAGAATTCAAATTAAGCGACTACCGAGGTAAAGTCGTGGTCTTGGATTTTTGGGGCGATTGGTGAGGTCCTTGCCGGGCTATGTACCCTCACGAGCGGTCGCTCGTAAAACAACTGGCAGGTAAACCTTTTGCCCTCATCGGTGTCAACAGCGATGGAGATCGCGAAAAAATTCGTGAAACGGTCAAGGAAAAAAATATTACTTGGCGTAGTTTCTGGAATGGACCGGACGGCACGCAGGGACCTATTTCCACAGAATGGAACGTATCCGGTTGGCCAACCATCTACGTGATGGATGCGGAAGGCGTCATTCGTTATCGCAATGTTCGTGGCGAGGCCATGGATCGCGCTTTGGAGACTTTGTTGGCAGAATTAGGTCATGAAATGACTATCCAGCATGGAGACGAAGAAGAGCCAGGCGAAACCTCAGGCGGTCAGTAAGATACCGCGCTGTGCAAAAGAAAATGAAGCGAGCCCAAATGTAAGTCCTACGTTTGGGCTCGCTTTTTAGCATGACAGATTATCACGAGCTACTTGCTCTTATGGTCCTTACCGGCTGGCTTGTCGGTCTGGGGTGCCGCGGGATCTTTCACCTCGACGGGCGATTCTGGTGGCATGACCGTTTGTGGACCTTCGGTCTTTGGGGGCACGACCCGTACGGATTCTCCATCCAGATCTGTGTCGATGCGGATTTCAGGCGTTAAGATCGCGTCGCCAAATCGTCCCCGTAAAATACGCATTCCGTTGTTAGGCTGAGTGTATTTCAGGTAGCTTTGGTAAGCCTCGGGGTGTTTGAGCTTGAGCTCGTCAATCGAAGCGACTTCAATTTTTTGCGTGACACCGATGGTTACTTCGACCCTTTCCGCGCCCTCGGTGGTGGCCGGGAAATCTTTGGCCGACATATAAAGATCGGGGTGTTTTTCCATCAGTAAATCCCTGTCGTCAGGTCCGTACTGGCGGGTCACTCTCATGAGAATACCGCCTTCGACAAGTTCTTCGATATAGGTTTTAATCCCGTTCTCCTCGGCACGCGTTTTTTTGATGCCATTTTCCAGAGTCACTTGGACCGCGACACGGGTACCCGTCGAAAACATGGTGGTATCCATGATGACGCCTATACCGGGATCCATTCCACTCAGGCGAACTGGCGGGATAAGTCGCTGGGCGATAATCTCCGGCGCGACGAAGAAACCTGTCAATACGACGAGGCACAAGCTAATCGGGTATCGGAATCGTGTAGATGATGGAACGTATTTCATGACCGAGCTTCCAATTAAGTGTTCAAAAATGGTTTCACGGGTTTTTGGTCTTTCAAGATCCACGTGTCAGAATGATACTCATTTGCTCGTCGAAAAGCATCTCGAATCGCGAGCCGTTTGGCGATCCAGAATCCCGGTCTTTCCTCTATCATTCTCCAAGCAAGCCTTGGTTCAACCATTATGCCCTTAGTTACGATCAAGGACCTCAGCATTCGCTTCCGCGGCCCTCTGTTATTGGACGAGGTTTCGTGTCATTTAGATACCGGACAGCGGATTGGACTATTGGGCCGCAACGGTGCTGGCAAAACGACGCTGTTACGGATGATTGCCGGCAACGTTGAACCGGACAGCGGTCACATCGTGATCGAATCGGGCAAACGCGTAGCGTTCCTGCAACAGGATGTACCGCCGGCCGTGGATCGCAGTATTTGCCAAGTTGTTCAAGAGGGCTTGCTCGAGCATGGCGAGATGCTGGGCGGAAATCAGGCTGATCCCGTTGAGCGAATCCTTTCCATTATGAAACTAACGGCAGAGGATTCGTTTGGCAGTCTCTCCTCAGGCATGAAACGTCGAGTCCTTTTGGCAAAGGCGTTAGTGTGTCAACCTGATTTGCTACTGCTCGATGAACCGACCAACCATTTGGACATCCAAGCGATTGACTGGTTAGAGTCCTTCTTGAAAAAGTTCGGCGGCACGCTGATGTTCGTCACACACGATCGCATGTTCCTGCGACGAATGGCAAATCGTATTTTGGAAATTGATCGTGGCCGGCTGTTTGATTGGTCCTGTGACTACGATACGTTCTTGCGACGTAAGGCAGAGACTTTGGCGGCCGAAGAGAAAGAAAATGCGCTGTTTGATAAAAAACTTGCGGAAGAGGAAGTCTGGATTCGGCAAGGAATAAAAGCACGTCGTACGCGTAACGAAGGACGCGTTCGTGCCTTGGAAAAAATGCGCGACGAACGCAGAAACCGTCGCTCCCAGGTGGGCAAGTCTCAAATGCAGATTCACACGGGACAACGCAGTGGGCAGTTAGTGGCCGAAGTCGAGGAGGTTTCGTTCGCCTATCCAGACGGTAAATCGATTTTGGAAAATTTTTCCACCGATATTATGCGGGGTGACAAACTGGGTATTATCGGACCCAATGGCGCCGGAAAGTCCACATTGTTGAAAATACTCTTGGGCCATTTGCAACCGCAAACGGGCAGCGTGCGACAAGGCGCTAATTTGCAAATTGCTTACTTCGATCAACTTCGCGAGCAATTAGACGAAGAGCAAACGGTCGAAGAGAATGTTGGCGATGGGAGCGATGCGATTGTCATTAACGGCGCGAGAAAACATATCTACGGCTATCTGCAGGATTTTCTCTTCTCGCCCGAACGATCGCGAACCCAAATTAAATTTCTCTCCGGTGGCGAGCGCAACCGCATTCTCTTGGCTAAACTTTTTGCTAAACCCGCCAATGTTATCGTCCTGGACGAACCCACCAATGATCTGGATTCCGAGACACTGGAAATGCTGGAATCCAAGTTAGTGGAATTTGAAGGCACCATTCTGGTCGTCAGTCACGACCGCGAATTTTTGAATAACGTTGTGGGCAGCGTCATCGTTTTTGAAAACGGCAATGTGAAAGAATACGTAGGTGGTTACGACGCTTGGGTGCGGCAAAGCCAAACGCCCAAGGGGGAGACCGCTGGCAAGCCAGGGGCCAAAAAGTCCAAACCGAAACCCAAACCGAAGACCACCGGGCCGCGGAAGCTCAAATATGCCGAGAAACAAGAGCTGGAAAAGCTACCCGAGCAAATAGAAATGCTGGAGACGCAAATTGGTGAATTCCATGGCGTCTTGGCCGACCCGGCCTTTTATCAACAGGATTCCACAAAAATTGCCGAACAACAGGCCCAATTAAAATCACTGGAAGACGCTTTGAAAAATGCTTACGATCGCTGGGAAGAACTGGAACTGTTAAATACCTAGGACCGCCCGTGGGGTCGACGACGCGGTGGGCTGCGTGGTCCCTGCTCGCTTTGTCCTTATCCCGTTTCCATAAATGACCCACCTCGTGATAAACTAAACAGCACTGCTGCTGATCTTCATCGGAGAAATAGAACTTTGTCTTCATCCCCATCCAAGCTGTTATACATTGAAACCGTTGGCTGTCAGATGAATATGCTCGACAGCGAAATGGTCGTTGCCAGTTTGCGCGGCGAGGGCTATGGCGTCACGGATAGTCCCGAGGATGCAGATACCATCCTGTTCAATACTTGCAGTATTCGTGAACAAGCCGAGAACAAAACCTACAGCGCCCTAGGTCGCATGCGGCAGCTCAAGCAAGACCATCCGCAAAAAGTAATCGGCGTGATGGGATGCATGGCTCAGAAAGATCAAGGCCTGATCTTTAAACGCGCTCCCTTCGTGGATATCGTTGTCGGTCCTGGGCAACTTCAACAAATTCCTGACTTAATTCGAACGGCTCAATCGCAAGGCGGCCAACACACCGCGGTCAGTTTGGGACGCACCGATGGCAAGGTCGAACAGGTGAAACGCAGCCATGAGACATTTGATCCCCTGCGTGACCCTGAAATGCGACCGACTCCGTTTCAAGCCTTTTTGCGAATTCAAATCGGCTGCGATAAATTCTGCACGTACTGTGTGGTTCCGATGACGCGCGGCCCAGAGCAAGGAAGACCGCCGCAACAAATTTTTGAGGAAGCAAAAATTCTCGCCGATCAGGGTGCGAAGGAAATTACATTGCTGGGGCAAACCGTCAACAGTTACCGTTTTCGAGATGGAGAGACCCACACCTCGTTCGCCGAATTATTACACCTGCTGCATGAGGTCGACGGTATCGAGCGGATCAAATTTGTAACCAATTATCCCAAAGACATGACCGTGGAGGTGCTGCAGGCCGTACGCGATTTACCGAAAGTTTCGCCGTACTTGCACGTGCCTTTGCAAAGTGGAAGCGACTCCGTACTCAAGCGCATGAAACGGGGTTACACCGTTGGTGACTATCGCGAGATGATGCAAAGGATTCACGAACACTTGCCCGGCGCGGCTATTTCCAGCGATTTTATCGTCGGTTTTTGCGGTGAGACGGAAGAAGAGTTTCAGGAAACGATCAAGTTGACCAAAGAGTGCCGCTTCAAAAATAGCTTCATCTTCAAGTACTCCGAACGCACTGGAACCAAGTCCCAAAAACTCATGGCGGACGATGTTCCCTACCCAACCAAACAAAGACGAAATAACGAACTATTGGCGGTCCAAAATCAAATTAGCTTGGAAGACAACCAGCAATTTGTCGGGGCGCCCATTGAGGTGCTCGTCGAAGGGCGAAGTAAAAAGTCGGTGAAAGACAACGAGTCGGGCGAGATCGTACAGCTGACCGGCCGCACCCATTGCGACCGGATTGTGGTTTTCCAGGGTAATCAGCGATTGGTAGGACAAATCATACCCATCGGCATTTACGAAGCCACAGCCTTCACACTCTTGGGGACGGTGGTCACGTCAGAAAGCCGCCCACAAGTCGTCCAACTGTCGCTGTAGACATGGCGGCGGTTTTGAGTGCATTCCTTTTTAAGCCTGAGTGGGTTTTCCCAAATCACAGGCCTTGGCGGTTCGGTGCCGCACGCACGGTGCGGCCCTCTTTTTATTGACCTCAGCTATAGCCGGAGGCAGGGGCACCGCTGTTACAGCCCGGCGCGCCAGCAGCGGGCGGACCAGAAAGTGGATTGTAAAGACTGTTTCCGGCGCAGCCAGCAAACGTCAGGGTTATAGCAATGACCATCAGTCCAAAGATCTGGCGTAGCGTGTGCTTGGTCATAATCTTCCTTTGCAAATTTTTTCGGGGGGGCTTTTGGGGGTTTTCGCCGGCGGACGCGCATAACGTGACCGCACGAAGATTTCTATCGACTGAATACGCTGGGAAAGTATGTTAAAGTTCTATGCGACAGCAAAATTTAATCAGGCCATCTAACATTCGCGGAAGTACAGGTAATCGATGAAATCCAGGCAATTTTCATTTGACAATAGGTTGCGATGTGCCCTGATGGTGGTAGCTGCCAGTACAGCAATGTCAGCGGGAACTTTGCTAGCTCAAACGCCCCAGCCAGCGTCGGCCCCGCCGATCAAAGTAATGAGTTTTAATATTCGTTATGGAAAGGCCAACGATGGCGACAATCGTTGGAACAAGCGGCAAGCGCTGGTCTCTGAAACGATCCGTATGTTTGATCCGGACCTGCTGGGTTTGCAGGAAGCCTTGCCTTTTCAGTGCGCCTTTTTGCGCGAGCAATTTCCGGAACTTGATTTCGTCGGCCGCGGGCGAGAGGTGGATGCCGATCGTGGTGAGTTTTGCGCCATCATGTTTCGCCGTCAGCGATTTGAGAAATTGGCAGAGGGGCATTTTTGGCTGAGCGAAACTCCGGAACAGCCGGGCAGTAAAAGTTGGGACGCGGCGCTGCCCAGAATGGTGACTTGGGTCCGTTTGCGGGATCGCGATACACAAACAGAGTTCATCTTTGCGAATACTCATTACGATCACATCGGCCAACAAGCTCGTCAGTTTAGTTCTGAGATCATTCGAAACTGGTTAGAACCATTTAGTGATTTGCCTTTTGTGCTGACCGGCGATTTTAATTCTGCAGTGGGTTCCCGACCCTATCAGCGACTGGTCCAAGGCGAAGGGGATGAGCGACCTTTGGCAGATACGTATCGCACTATTTACCCACGAGCCGATTCGCAAGAAGGCACTTCTAGTCGCTGGAATGGAAACCGTGAAGGTGCAAGAATCGATTGGATCGTGCATTCGAGCGATTTTTCCACGCTCAACGCGGCGATTGATTATCACAATGACCGTGGACGTTATCCTTCGGATCATTATCCTGTGCGTGCAACGATTCGCTTACAAAAGTAACCCGCGAATCGCCCAGTTGGAGCTATGACGGGCTGCTATTGCAGCGGCAGTTTCTTGGGTTCTGGAATTACCTTTGTCCATTTGTAGATGGCTAGCGGAGTTGCTTTGGCTTCCACAGCGACTTCGGGAACCGAGAACCAGCGATAACGATTCACGCGTTGGCGAACGTTAG
>JAAEPL010000258.1 GCA_024232675.1 Planctomycetaceae bacterium | reverse complement strand
GGGCACGTGGTAGCCGAAGGCCGTCCTGAAGAGGTCGCCAAGTCCAAGAAAAGTGTGACCGGTCAATACCTTTCCGGGGCACTTACCATTGCCATGCCTGAGCAACGGCGAATCCCTAATCCCGAACGACAATTGACCATTAAAGGGGCTCGTCAAAACAACTTGAAAAATGTGGATGTCTCTTTTCCACTGGGCACCTTCACATGCGTGACCGGTGTTTCGGGCAGTGGAAAAAGCTCGCTGGTCAATGACATCCTACGCGAGTCGCTATTCGAGGATTTGAATCGAGGCATCGGCGACATCGGTGAACACGATAGCATCGAGGGTGTCGACCTATTAGATAAACTGATTGCGATTGACCAATCCCCGATTGGCCGCACGCCGCGTTCCAACCCCGGCACCTACATCAAGGTGTTTGATGAAATTCGCAAACTCTATTCCCAGCTTCCAGAGGCCAAGCGGCGAGGGTTTGCTCCCGGTCGCTTCAGCTTCAACGTCAAAGCTGGCCGCTGCGAAGCCTGCGAAGGTAATGGCGCAAACAAACTGGAAATGGATTTCCTGGCGGACGTCTGGGTAACTTGCCCCCTTTGTGAAGGGCACCGGTTTGATCGAGAAACCTTGCAGGTCAAATTCAAAGGCTACTCAATCGCCGATGTTCTGGAGATGGACGTGCAGCAGGGGATGGAGGTTTTCGAGAACATTCCCAAGGTCTATGACCGCCTGAAAACGTTGCAAGCCGTGGGGTTGGATTATTTGAAAATCGGGCAACCTTCCCCCACACTCTCGGGAGGCGAGGCACAGCGTATCAAGCTGGCCAAAGAGCTGACGAAGAAAAGTACCGGCAGCACGCTTTACTTGCTCGATGAGCCGACCACCGGTCTCCACTTCGCCGACATCCAATTATTACTGGGAGTGCTGCAAAATTTTGTCGCGGCCGGAAACACGGTGTTGGTGGTGGAGCACAATCTAGACGTTATTAAGACCGCTGACTGGGTAATCGATTTAGGGCCGGAAGGCGGCTCGGGAGGTGGCGAAATCGTCGGGCAAGGCACGCCCGAAGCCATCGCAGAAATTAAAAACTCATATACGGGAAAAGCGTTAGCCAAGGCGTTTGAGCAGGACGAACAGCGGAGCACACTGCCCAGCCAAATCAAAAGCAAACCGAAGAAGATTGAGGTTGCCAAGAAACTCGAAGTCCGAGGCGCTGCGGAACATAACCTACGCCAAGTCGATGTGGCCATTGAGCGTGAGAAAATGACGGTTTTCTGTGGGCCGAGTGGAAGTGGTAAAAGCTCCCTGGCCATGGATACCATCTACGCCGAAGGCCAACGACGGTATGTCGAAAGTCTCAGCTCCTACGCACGGCAATTTGTGAACCAAATGCCGAAACCCAAACTGGATCACATCGAAGGATTATCGCCCGCGATCGCGATTGAGCAAAAGAATTTCGGTAGCACTTCTCGAAGTACCGTGGGTACCGTTACCGAAGTATACGATTACCTACGGATTCTCTATTCTCGATTGGGCACCCCCTATTGTCCCGATTGCGATCGCCCCATTGGCACCCAAACCGTCGATCAAATAGTTGACCGGGTAATGGATCACCCAGACGGTCAAAAGTTAATGCTTATGGCGCCGCTTACTCTGGATGGTTCGCAGACGTGGACCGCGTTACTTGAGGAAATTCGTGGCCAGGGCTTCATCCGAGTTCGCTTGGATGGAATGACCTATGCCATCGACGACGTACCCCCGATTGATAAACGTCAACGCCACGAAGTCGATGTCGTCGTGGATCGAATTTCAGTTCAGGAAAAAAACCGCTCGCGAATTTCTGACAGCGTAGAATCCGCCCTTTCCATAGGGCGTGGCTTGATTCGATTGGCTTACCCCGATGACAAACAGGACGAAAAACGTTGGCGTGTCGTCCAACACAGCCAACATCTGGCCTGCGACAAGTGCAATCGCAGTTTCGAATTACTTTCGCCGCATCACTTTTCATTCAACAGCACCCTCGGATGGTGCCGCGAATGTGAGGGAATTGGCACCCAGATGGGAGCCAACCCAGATATCCTGCTGAACGGATCTCATCTATCGCTACGCGACAACGCGATCAATGTATGGCCCGAGGCCCATTCCGGTATGGCCAACGCAATGCTTGAGTCTTTGCATGAGCAAGCCGGCCTGCCACTCGACGTTCCGTTCGAACAAATGGACGCGCGAGCTCGTCGATTGGTTTTTTACGGGACGGGCGATCGCTGGTTTACAGCGACACTACCCGCTAACGAATCTGATTTCAGCGTGCCCCCGCAAGGGCTTGAGTTCACGTTCCAATACCAAGGTTTGTATCCCGCGTTGGCGACCGCCTCGAGGCTGTCGGCGCGACTGCGAGGCCGATTGCAAAACCTGATAGACACCGTCGAATGCGGCGTTTGCGGAGGCAGTCGACTTCGGGATGACGCCGCTGCGATGCGTTTTCAGGAACGCAGCATTGACGGCATTTGCCGCATGCCACTCACCGAGTTGCATCGCGAAATCGACGCGTGGAAATTCGATAAACGTGAACAGAAGATCGCGGGTGAGGTGATCCGTGAAATCAAGAATCGAGTTGAGTTCCTCAACGACGTCGGGCTGGGTTACATCACGCTTTCCCGGGCGGCCGCCAGCTTAAGTAATGGCGAATCCCAGCGTATCCGACTTGCCGGACAACTAGGCAGCGGCTTGTGTGGCGTGCTGTATGTCTTAGATGAGCCAACGATTGGTCTGCATCCGCGAGACAACACACGACTGATTGGCGCCCTGCATCGCCTGCGAGACCTTGGCAACACATTGCTGGTGGTCGAGCATGATCGAGAAGTCATTTCCGAATCCGACGCGATTTGTGATTTTGGACCGGGAGCCGGTTCACGGGGCGGAGAGATTGTGGCTCATGGCACGCCGGCCGCCGTCATGAAAAAACGAAAATCGGTAACGGGCCCCTACCTGAAAGGGAGCAAATCGATCCCCATTCCGTCGAATCGAAGACCAGCTTTTGTCACCGAAGCGGAAAAAAAGAGTTTGGCAAAACAGAAGCGAACGCCTGTTGAGGCACGCGCCTTGGAAATTCGAGGAGCCCGCCAAAATAACTTAAAGGGCGTGGACGTCAAAATTCCTCTGCAAACATTGACGGCGGTGACAGGGCCCAGCGGTTGCGGTAAAAGCTCCTTGATTAACGAAGTGCTTTACAACACTCTGGCCGCACGCCTGCACCGAGCATCATTACCCTCTGGAAAACACGAATCGATGCGGGGCGTGGAATACATCGACAAAGTGATCCGTGTCGACCAACAGCCGATTGGTAACACACCGACCTCCAACCCGGCAACCTACACCGGTGCCTTTGATTTGATTCGTAACCTGTTTGCCCAATTGCCTGAATCCAAGCTGCGTGGCTTCACGCAACGCAGGTTCAGCTTTAACGTGCCGGGGGGCCGCTGCGAAAACTGTTCGGGGAATGGCCAAATCTGCATCGAAATGCACTTCCTGCCGGACGTCTGGGTCGAGTGCGAGGCCTGCAAGGGGAAACGTTATACCGAGGAAACTCTGGGGGTCACCTTCCACGGTCAGTCCATCAGCGATGTGCTGGAGATGACCTGCGGACAAGCTGTACAACTTTTTGCCAACATCCCCAAGATTGCCCGGATCCTGCAAACGCTATGTGACGTTGGCTTGGATTACCTCACGCTGGGCCAATCGGCTCCCACACTATCAGGGGGAGAGGCCCAACGCGTGAAGCTCGCTTCCGAGCTTTCCCGACCCGATACGGGAAATACACTCTACCTGTTGGATGAACCGACAACCGGCTTGCATTTCGATGACTTAGCCAAGCTATTAAAAGTGCTGCATCGCCTCGTCGATCTCGGCAACACCGTTGTTCTGATCGAACACAACCTCGATGTGATCAAGTCGGCTGACTGGGTACTGGACCTTGGACCTGAGGCAGGTCGCGATGGCGGACAACTCGTATTTTGTGGCACACCCGAACATCTGGTCGAGCACGCCTTGCGAGTACAGAATGCCAAACGCAAGTCAAAAAAGGCGTTGCCCAGCTACACTGGCTTGGCACTGGCAGAGGTCCTGGAAGCTGGCCCGTACAAAAAACGACCGGCCTACAAAGCCGCGCCATTGCCCGCGCCAGTGGAAGAACAGATGGATCTCAACGAGATCGGTCAAGAAGCCCAAATGCCCTGGGAATCAGACGGTCAGCAATGGCACACCAAAAATTGCGTCGGGCGTAACGGCAAACCCGTTAAATGGAGCGGTGAATTGCTCGCCGAACTCGTGGACTACATCGAAGGGAAAGGCGAGTGGAGTGACACCGATTGGAGCAACCGTTCGGTGGTCGAAATTGCGGCAACCAAGAAGAATACGGGCTGGTTCTTCCATGCTTTGACAGGGGAAACCTGGCTACTCAAATTGAAATTCCGCTGCCGCAAAGGCACCTTCAAAAGAGCGGAGCTTGTGGAAAAGATCAAATTGCTGACGCCCAACCAGATGGATGAACTGCCTATCTATGGCAACAAACCTCGTGTGAAAGTCTCCAATCAAAAAGGCGCTTGGCAAGAAATCGAAATCCAAGTTTTTAGTAAAGAAGAAATCGATACGCCTGAATTTTGGGAATTCGTCGACACCGCAATTGCGTCTTTCCAAAATAAAGAAGAACGCATCAAGATGAAAATTGATGATCACATGCCGTGGACCAAGCTGGGGCAGAAATGGCATTTCCTGCGCAAGGGTTTCCCGCCCGGGAAAAAGGTTTTGTGGGATGTTGAGGTACTCGAAGAACTGCAGGAGTTAATCGAAGGTATCGCGCCCGAAGGCCAATTTCTTTGGAACAACAAACAGGTCGTGCACATGTTTGTCCCTGATCAAAAGGAACCCTGGATCAGTATTTACACCAAGAAATTAGATTCTGTCTGGCTGCAAGTGACCGGGCCAGCTGGGCAAGTGCCACTGGGCAGAATTGCCGACATCGGACACGAACCAACGGTGAAAATGCTCGACGATGAACGAGAGGTGGCTCGCATGTCACTGCGTTCCATTGAGGAAGTACAATCCCTCGAACTGGAAACGTTCCTGAAAGAGCATCGCACCTTGCTGACCGTGTAAACACCCCCGCCTACCGGCTACCGAACGTCCCCAAATAAACTCATTTCGCGTGATTCCTCGCACGAGCAAAAACATGAACGACGAACGTTTAATCCCGCCAACCATGCTCTACCGATTCGCGATGCCCTGCCGCAAGGTTACCGCTAAATGGAGTGCAAAAACGGGTATCAAATTGGATGAGTCATTTAGGATTCCCTCACTGGGTTCGCTGGATGGAATCCGCCCTTTCGCAGAACTCAGAGCCGGCTGGTCACCGGAAGGCATGTTCTTCCAGTTGGATATCAATCAAAAGCAACAGTCGATTTGGTGCCGCGAAACCCAACTGATCGAAAGCGATGGCTTACAAATCTGGCTCGATACACGCGATACGCAATCCGTGCATCGCGCCACTCGGTACTGCCATTGGTTTTTGTTCCTGCCATCAGGGGGAGGCAGTAAACGCGAGTCAGCCATTGGCACGATGCTCCGCATCAACCGCGCTAAAGATGACCCCAAGTCATTGAATCAAGTGAAACCCAAGGTCATCGCCAAAACAAAACACAATGGCTACACGATGACGATGCACATTCCCAAAATGGCACTCGACGGCTGGAACCCAGAAGAACACCCTAAAATCGGTTTCAACTACGCAGTAATCGACCGAGAACTTGGCAATCAAACACTTGCCGTGGGCACCGAATTCCCGATCAGTGAAGATCCCAGCCTGTGGCAAACCATCGAACTGGTCTCCTGATTTGATTTTGTTGCGGACCCTGCGGTTTGCGACATGACGCGTTCGAATCACAACGCTGCTTTGGCGTTCGGCAATTTAGGGTTCTCCACCGTACACAAAAAAAGCCGACCCCAGCGGGCCGGCTTTGTATTGCTTTTCAAGATCTCGGTCGGAGAGGTCTAGTTCCCGATCGAAGGCGGGTTGCAATTCAGGAAATCACGTGGTCCGCGTGTTGTGTAGTACGGATAGGCGTAGGCCGCAGCAGCCCCGCCGGCTCCGGCTCCACCTGCGTAAGGATTTAAGGCAGGGGTATGAGGCGTGTTTCCGTAAGGGTTCCCAATCATGGAGCCCAAACCACCGTGTAAAGCTCGGCAATTGCCACAGATGCGACCGCCAACTCCACAACCACCTTGACCGCAGCCTAGTACTCGGCCACCCAAGTGGCCAGCACCGCCGTGTAAACCACCGCCGTGTAAACCACCGCCGTGCAAACCACCGCCGTGCAAACCACCGCCAACGTTACCACGACCAGCAGAGGAGGAGCCGTTAAACAGGTTCGCCAGGCCACCCAACAAGGTGCCCGCACCGCAGCGACCATTGCATCCGGAGCGACCGCAATTGTTGCAGGCGTTTCCGCGAGCCATCATGCCGCCCCCGTTGCCCATCATGCGACCGCCGTTTCCAGCGTAGCCTTGGTTTCCAGCGTAGCCTTGGTTTCCAGCGTAGCCTTGGTTTCCACAGCTTCCGTTGCATCCGCCCTGTCCACAGCTACCACAGCTGTTTACTCGTTGTGCCACGCGAGCCATGATGCCATTCCCACAACCACCACCGTTGCAACTTGAATTGTTACATGTGTCGCAGGCATTTTGTTGGGCGACACGCATTACCGGTGCGTTGTCACAGGCCACACGGTCACCGATGCTGTGGCACACAACGTCACAGCCATCGCACCCGGTGTTATCGCAAGCGTTGCAGTCGCGAATTTTATTTAACAAGCGTCCACCGATGGGACCAATCCCGTCGCAAGCTCCGCTTTGGCAAACTCCACTGTCACACGCTGCACCGTCACAAGCTGCACCGTCACAAGCTGCACCGTCACAAGCTGCACCGTCACAAGCTGCCGTGTCACACGTTCCACTGTCACAAACTGCTGTGTCGCAAGCTGCTGTGTCGCAAGCTGCTGTGTCACAAGCTGCACCGTCACAAGCTGCCGTGTCACACGTTCCACTGTCACAAACTGCTGTGTCACAAGCTGCACCGTCGCAGGTATCGCAATTGCGGTTCAGGCCCACAAATCCACCGGGAGCCGGTGCACAACCATCACAACCACCGTCGTCGCAGGCGGCTGCATCGC